>CAJBLA010000065.1 GCA_903953815.1 uncultured Bacteroidota bacterium
CCCTGAAAATTTTAAAAATATAACGCATTTGACGGAGCTTGAAATAGTCAATGCGACACTTCCGTTTATTGGTGAAATTTTACAAATGCCACCACAGCATTCTGCCATCAAAAAAGAGGGGATGCGTTTGTATGAATCTGCACGAAAAGGAATTGAAGTAAAAGTGGATCCGCGAAAAGTAAACATTATTAGTTTTGAAATTACCAAAATCCATTTACCCAATATTGATTTTAAAGTAGTTTGTTCAACGGGTACTTATATTCGAAGCTTAGTGAAAGATTTTGGGGAGGCTTTAGGCGTAGGCGCTTATATGAGTGCATTAAGAAGAACAAAAATTGGCGATTTTAAAATTGAAGATGCAATTCACTGGGAGGATTTGAAAAAAGAAATTGATGATTTATTGGCAAGTCAAGTGGAGATAGATGCTGCGCCAAATACGTAAATAAAAAAGCGCGATTTTAGAAAGGTAAGCCAATACCAAATTGCCAAGCATAATTATTTACACTAGTTCCATTCTGTTTTACTTCCGTCCATTTTATGTTAGTGATGTCCATCCAACCTTGATTGTTGGATCTTGTAGGGTCTTTCATTTTTAAGGCGTAGTCAATCCTAATAATAAAATAATTAAAATCAAGTCGTAGGCCTGTTCCCACTGCAATCGCTAAGTCCTGATATAATCTGCTCAATTTGAAGCCCGCCATGGGATCTTCCTTGGTATCTCTGGCATTCCAAATATTTCCAATATCTGTAAATACCGCGGAGCCTATTTTGTAGGAACCCAATTGAAATAAAGGGAATCGATATTCTAAGTTGGCTTCCAATTGCAAGTCGCCAAAACGATCAAAACTTTGACTTTTAGCACTGGTGTCATAAAAGTTGGAACTGCCTAATCCCAATTGGCGAAGTCCCCAAGCCCGCATACTATAAGGACCACCTGCAGTGAATTGTTTAAAGAAGGGGAGTTGTCCGCTTAGTGTATTATTATTGCTGTAATTATTACCCCAGCCACCCATGATTCTCCATGCAAGTTCGGTGTAATCGTATTTATATATCTTTCTTACTTCTGCCTCTAATTTTAAATAGCGGTAAATATTTGATTTTAAACTGGTCAACCCTAATAGGGCACCAGCTTCTTCAATCCCAATTCTGAAATAAGTATTTTGACGGGGATTTTTTATAGTGCTGCCTTGATAGATATAATTTAATGTTTGGCTAATCACATTGCCTTCGTTAAAAGAAGATCTTAAAAATGGATTAAGTATTAATAAACTATCTAGTTTTGAAAATTTATTGATTTGATAAAACTCAATATTTAAAGGTTTATAAATCCAAGTGCCAGTAGTGGCAAACTTATTTTTTTTCCATTCGTAGCCCCAACTGGTGGTGAAAGATTTTAATTGATAGTAATTTAATCGATCAATATAAGCGCTGTTTAATGAAAAGTTGGTTCTAGCATTTTTCGAATTGCTACTTTTCTGTGGCGTAAATGGTAAGATTAAAGAGGGGAAGCTATAGGTATGTCCTACATTCCAAAGTAAGGTTTGCGTTAAATTATTATTGCTATTCCCTACATTCAACTCAATACCCAATCTTAAGTTGGTAATGGAGGGGATTGATTTTTTTGCCACATTTTTATCACGGTAGGTAAAGTTAGTGGAGAGCCCTAATAAATTACCCGAGGTTAGCTGTGATGTATTTCTACTGCCCTCTAAATCGAAGCTATAGCTGCGACGTAAGGCTGGCAATAAAAAATAATGCAGGTATACGCTGTCCTGTTTGATTGTTGTTCGCCCGTCAATTTGTTGCCAGGCACCTAAGCTACTAAAATTATTAAGTGTTTGGTAATACAAGTTCTCATTATATAAGTCCCCTTTTTTAATAAAGCTTTGTTGCTCAAATAGGTTTGATTTATAATTTCGCTTTCTATAGGAATGAACGATGCCGTTTTTATTTTCAGAAAAAGGAGGAGGCGTTGTTAGAATACTATCTGGGTTATCAGTTAATTTTAAATCACTATAAAATAATTGTCTTCCAACATGGTATTGTTTAACAACCGAAGGATTGGCATTTCTTAATTGAATACTTACTTTCCAGCTGGGATTTTTATCCTTCATCAAAGCTGCGTTGGTCACTTGATTTATTTGCGCAAGTGGATCAAGGTTTAACTTCATTAAACTTTGATCAATGGTATCGATTTCGGCAAAAATCTTTTCTTTGGTAAAATTAAAATAACCTTGCGATCTGAATAGGGTTACCAATCGGTCTAATTCATTATTAATATTTTCATTTGAAAATGGTTGTCCTTTTTTTAAATAGGATTGGCTTAAATGATTGATCGCAATTTGTTGTAATTTTTTATCAGTGAGTTGGTAGGTAATACTATCTAGTAAAGTTTTTTTATTTAATTGCACTAGCATCGTGATTTGAGTTCTCCATTCGTTGTTAATGGTATCAATTTTTATGATCGGTGTGAATTCTGTTTGGTTGTATCCTTTACTCGCCAAATAGGCGTGCATGTATTGAATGGTCCTTGGAAGTCGTTCCGGTTGAAAATTGATGGGTTGTAACACGGTATTGAAAACACCAAATTGCCTAATCTTTTTTACTTTTAAGCTATCATCCCAATAATTGCCTAATTCATTCACTAATTGCTGTTGCATTGCCTTGTTATCAGCCCCTTTGACGATTATTTTATTCTCAAATACAAAGGAAACTTGCTTTGGATAGTCGTGTACAAGTGCATTTTTAACATCTGCGCAGGCCGTAAATAAAAATAAAAGGGCAACAAGATAAAATCTTGAAAAGAAACTGATATTTTTAAGCCTCAGAAACAACATAATACAGATGAATAATAATGAGCTCAAATATATCCAATCTTTTGCCCATAAAAAACATTGGGACCAAGAATCTGTATTTATTGTCGAAGGACCAAAATTAGTGAAGGAGTTATTGGAAAGTGATTGGACCATTGAAAAAATATATGCGAGTGCCGAGTGGCTAAATGCACAGGAGCCAATAGGCGTGCCTACGGAGCAGGTGGATGAAATTATATTAGCACGTATCAGTCAATTCAAAACCGCCAATCAAGTACTTGCATTGGTAAAGAAAAAAGTTGTCAATGCGCCACTTCAATTTGACAAGGAATTCACCCTAGTGTTAGATGGCATTCAGGATCCTGGAAATTTTGGTGCAATCATTAGAACTGCAGATTGGTTTGGCGTAAAGCAAATGTTGGTATCGGAGGATAATGCTGGTTTATACAACCCGAAAGTCATACAAAGTACGATGGGTAGTTTTTTAAGAGTTAATGTGACGCAGTGCAACATAGAAACAGTTTTGTCTAATAATAAGTTGCCTGTTTATGGGGCAGTATTATCAGGGGCGCCGCTTGCAAGAACAAAAATGCAGGCTCCTTGTTTTTTAGTGATTGGAAATGAATCAAAAGGGATACGAACCAATTTGCAACCCTTTATAACACATCCAGTGACTATTACAAGTTTTGGTGCAGCTGAATCATTGAATGCTGCAGTGGCTACTGGAATTTTATTGTCTAGTTGGCGGGCTTAATCAAATCGTATTGCAGCCGCTGGAGAAATTCTTTTAATCCAAAGTGTGGGAATTAAAAATGAGACATAACTTATCACTGCGGTACCCAATAATATTACTACAATTTGTGTAGGGACTATTTTTATGGGTAATGTTTTAATGAAGTAGGCAGTTTCATCTAATTGTATCCACCCAAAATATTGTTGTAATAAGGACAGTCCTAGCCCCAAAATGCTTCCTAAAATAATACCTGACCAGCATATAATGCTTGCTTGATAAATAAATACTTGTCTAATAAAGCTATTGCTGGCACCTATGGCAGTGAGTGTACCAATCATCGAAACCCTTTCCAACATTAATATAAATAAGCAGGTGATTAAGTTTACAATGGCAATAATCAACATGATGGTTATCGCCACATTTCGGTTGATGGTTTGTACACCAATCCAGTCAAAAATTTGCGGATAGTAATTGGGAATAGTTGTACTCACCCAGTTGTCGGGTAGTTGCGCTTGTATGGCATCTTTTTGTTGGTCAATCTGTTCCGCATTCTTTAAGGTAACCGTATATCCATCTACTTCCGTAATATTATTTCTTAATTGATACAATGATAAAATATCAATCATGACATATTGCTGATCATAATCCTGCATCCCAGAGTGATAAAACCCTACCACTTTATATTTGCGTTGTTGTACACTCGTGCCGTTTAAAAAATATAATTTGATATATTCATTCAATGGGATGTTTAATTTTTTTGCAATGGCATCAGAGATTATGATTTCCTTCATGATACTATCTTTTGAAGGTGTTAATTTTTTACCCTGCACTAAAAAAGGAACTGAGTCTTCTGCATTTACGCCAAGAGCGACAATTCCTTCAATATCTTGTTTAAAAGAGATAACAGTAGATTGCGAAATAAATGGCGTAATCGACTTAATTTTTTGTTGACTTGCGTTTATTAAGGCATTGACTACGGCGTCATTTTTTCGAAGGGGGTCTCCATTGACTGATTCAATTCGAATATGCCCCCAAAATGAAAACACTTTATTTGCAATGCTTTCTTGAAATCCATTCACCAAGGACAAAGTTATAATAATAGCCGCCACACTAATTGCTGTTGCAATAATGGAAAGCTTAACAATTATATTGGTGTAGCTTTTTTTTTGATGAAAACTTATTTTTTTCGCGATATCAAAGGCTGTGGACAAGTGGCTAATTTTTATCAAATCTAGTTTTTTATTCTTAAAAATAATCAATAAAGAACTAGATTCGTGTTGGACAAAATGAATTAAGATATGGGTAAGCAATTGCTTATTTTATTGGGGGTTTTACTAGGGTTGCAAGCATTTTCAGCCAATGCCATCAACCCAGATAAGGTTTATGATAGCAGTATTAAAACTATTCGCGTTCATCCAATGGGGAATGCCCTTGCCATACCAGTGATTTCATTAACGCAGATGAACCCGCTTGAAATTAGCTTTGATGATTTGAAAGCCAAATATCAGAATTATTTCTATTCTGTCGAATTAATGAATGCAGATTGGCGTTCAGCGAATTTGAGTGTTTTTGATTATTTGCAGGGGTTTAATCAAAATAGAATAACACAATATTCCATTTCCTCAATTGCAATTCAGCCGTATTATCATTACAAGTTTACTTTCCCCAATACCAATTGTCGTCCAACAAAATCAGGAAATTACATTATCAAAGTGTATAAGGATTCAAATCCGCAACAGGTTGTTTTTACAAGCCGTTTTTTTGTAGTGGATGACCAAGTTTCAATTTTATCTTCCATTCAAGAACCCTTTGATGGTAATATTTCAAAAACACATCAAAAAGTACAATTGTCTGTAGATACAAAAAAGCTTTCTTTTTTTCAACCTGATCAAATACAAGTGCAGGTCATTCAAAATTATCGGTATAATGATGCACTACGTGTAAATACCCCCAATTTTGTTAGAGGCAGCTTGCTTGAATATAATAGCGAAAGAGATTTAATTTTTCCATCGGGGAAGGAATTAAGATGGCTTGACTTACAAAGTTTTCGGTTAAAGTCGGATCGCATTTTAAATTTTGAAGCGACCGCAAATGGAACCATCGTTAATGTCAAACCTGATTTTTCAAGAGCGACGACTCCTTATTTTATTTTTAAAGATGTAAATGGGCAGTTTTTAATTTCAAATTCAGAGTCAATAGATAGTGACAACCAAAATGATTATGCTACAGTTGTATTTACGTATGTTCCACCCAATCGATTACCATTAATAGGGGAAACTTTGTATTTGTCTGGGTCGCTTACGAACAATGTGTTAGATGAAACATCTGAGATGAAATTTAATGCGGTGACAAGAGCGTATCAAAAGTCCTTGTTACTCAAACAAGGGTATTATAGTTACGCCTATATTTTAAGGGATAAGGCAGCCCCAAATCCCATGCTCGATTTTAATGAAACAGAAGGAGATCATTGGGAAACAGAAAATGCCTATTCCGTTTTTATTTATTATCGTCCGCCAGGTGCCAGACATGACCATTTAATAGGCTTTACAACGATACATTCCAATCAATATTAGGTAGTTATAGGTGTACTTTTTTAATCAATTCATTTGTCCTACATTTGCACCGGCAGGTCTTACACGACCAGCTCCTGCTGAACTTCCCCAGGGTAGGAATACAGCAAGGATAGGCGGTTGAGCGGTGTGATGTGAGTAGCCTGCCACTTTTTAACTTTTGGGAAACCAAATTAAATAAATCAAATATGAAATTCTTTATTGACACTGGTAATTTAGCGCAGATTAAAGAAGCGAATGAGTTGGGTATTTTAGATGGGGTTACTACAAATCCATCTTTAATGGCGCAAGTGGGCGTAAAAGGAGAGGCTGCCATTGCTGCACATTACAAAGCAATTTGTGATATCGTGGACGGAGATATTAGTGCGGAAGTATTATCAACTGATTTTGCTACTATGGTGGAAGAAG
>CAJBLA010000066.1 GCA_903953815.1 uncultured Bacteroidota bacterium
CATGACCAAGACGCTTATTTTGTTCAAGGATATTTGCATGCGAAATTTAGATTATGGCAGATGGATTTTGAAACACGCGTAGCTTCTGGAAGATTAAGTGAAATTGCTGGGGCGGATAAATTACCTATTGATCGAATGTTTAGAAGATTAGGGATGGTGTATGGCGCTGAAAAAACAGAAGCCAATATCAATGAAACGAATCCTAACATGAAGGCAACGGTGGATGCGTATACTGCTGGTGTAAATGCATATATAAAGCAATTAGATCCTGCGGATCTGCCTTTCGAATTTAAATTGATGAATTATGCGCCTGAAGATTGGACACCGAAAAAGACCTATCTTTTTTTAATGTTTATGTCCTATGATTTAACAGGTCGCTCAGCTTCTGTTGATTTACAAATGACCAATACCAGGGATTATTTAGGCTATGACTTATTTGATAAATTATATACTAACCAACAAGATTCTTTAGACCCGATTATCCCTAAAGGCACCGTGTATGAAAAGCCATCTATTGTTCCTGTGAAACCAATGAACGCGGATTCGGCTTATTTGCATAAAGTAAATAGTGTTGCATTCAATACCGTTGATATGCCCGAGGCGCCAGATAAAAATAATGGCTCCAACAACTGGGCAGTCGCTGGATCAAAAACCAAATCTGGCCGACCTATTTTAAGTAGCGATCCTCACTTGGGTTTAAACTTACCCTCCTTGTGGTATGAAATGCAAATCACAACACCCACACATAGTACCTATGGCGCAAGTTTTCCAGGATCACCTGCTGTGATTATTGGGTTTAATGATAGTTTGGCTTGGGGTGTGACCAATGCAGGTCGAGATGTATTTGATTATTATGAAATTAAATTTAAAGACACTACAGAGAATGAGTATTGGTTTAATGGTGCATGGAAGGCCACTACCAAAAGAAAGGAAGTGATTAAAGTGAAAGATAGTTTAGATGTAGTGGAAGAGATTGCAATGACACATTGGGGGCCAACCATGTTTGACGCACATTACCAGAACACGCAATCCAATGGTCGAAATTTAGCAGTGCAATGGACTGCGCTTAACTCATCAACAGGTGTTGAAACTTTTTATTTGTTAAATCGCGCTAAAAATTACGACGATTATTTACATGCCATTTCATTATGGACCTGTCCAGGACAAAATTTTGTATTGGCTACAAAGTCAGGAGATATCGCTATTAAACAACAAGGAAGCTTTGTTGCAAGGTGGGAGCGACAAGGTGATTTTATCATGCCAGGGGAGGATACTAGTTTTCAATGGCAGGGAATCATACCAACCAATGAAAATCCAATGATTAAAAATCCGGAGCGAGGTTTTGTAAGTAGTGCGAATCAAAAGTCAACAGATGCAAGTTATCCCTATTACTTAGGTGCCGCATCCGCATTTCCTTTATATCGGGGTATCAGTGTTAATATGCACTTAAATAACATGTTTCAAATTACGGCAGAGGATATGCAAAAATTGCAAACAGATAATTATAATGTTTTCGCAGCAACTGCTCGCCCAGCTTTAATGAAATATATTCAATTAGATAATTTGAGTAGTGATGCAAAAAGAATGGTGACAGAAATGACCAATTGGGATTTGTACAATAATGTAAACGCAAAAGGGATTACCTGTTTTAAAATTATTTGGGATAGTGTGGAACAAGCCGTTTGGGGCGACGAGTTATCAGGTTCGGTTATTCCATTATTAAAACCTGAAGCTTATGTATTATTAGATCAAATGTTAAAGGATACCAATTGGAGTATCGCTGATGATATTAGAACAAAGGAAAAAGTGGAGGATTTAAAAACTCAGGTAACATTGGGTGTGGAAAAAGCAACTGAGAAATTACTTGCGTTAGAAAAAGAAAATAAATTGGAGTGGGCATTATTTAAAGCAACACGCGTTTTGCATTTGACAAAAACTCCGGCGTTAAGCAGAATGGATCTTCCCATTGGCGGTGGTGTAAATATTATTAATGCAACCACGGAAAATCATGGTCCTAGTTGGCGTATGGTAGTGCATTTGACCGATGAAATTGAAGCCTATGGATTATATCCAGGTGGTCAAAGTGGAAATCCGGGCAGCCCTTATTATGATACATTTGTTAATTATTGGGCCGAGGGTAAATATTACAGATTGCTGTTCTTATCTAAGGAAAAATTAAAGCAAAGTGAAAGAAAAAAATGGCACATGCAGTTTCAAAAGACAAATTCATAATTAATTCTAATTCATTAAAATATTTTATATGAAATATATCGTATCTATTTTTTTATCTGGGTTACTTACTTACGCTGTAGGAATATATGGTGACCTACCTTGGTGGAGTTTTGTGATCACTAATTTTATCATTGCTATTGCATTACCAATTAAACCTGCGCAAGCTTTTACAGCAGGTGCCTTAGGGGTAGGCTCATTATGGGCAGGCTTAGCTTTCGGAACTGATATGGCGAACAATCATATATTATCAACAAAAGTGGCAAATATTTTACCCATGGGAGGCTCTTATATACTTTTAATTTTTGCTACTGCTTCCATAGGTGCATTACTGGGCGGACTGGCCTCGCTCACTGGAAGTTTTATTCGAGCAAACAAAGCCTAATATTTTTTGAAATGGGTAGCTGATGAAAGTCAGTTGATTGCTTATCGTATAAAAATATTTTTATTGTATCTTCGTAATGAATTTGCCCAACCTGTAATTGGGTCCATTTTAAAGGAACATCCTAGATGTCTAAATTTATTTTATGACCCTACTACACAATCGCGTCTCCAATAAGGAGCTAAAAGAAAAATTATACCAAGAAAATTTTTCGAGAACCACCATTAGTTTTTACAAATACTTTAGCATCCAGAATCCGCAAGTATTCAGAGATGAATTATACAAAGGATTGAGTGCATTGCAATGTTTTGGTCGTATTTATATTGCAAAAGAAGGGATCAATGCGCAGATGAGTGTGCCATCGCACCTGTTTGAAAACTTCAAGGAATACTTATATACTATTCCCGAATTAAATAATTTAAGATTAAATATTGCGGTTAATGATAATGGAAAAAGTTTTTGGGCGCTAAGAATTAAAACGCGAGAAAAAATTGTTGCCGATGGAATTGAGGACGCAAGTTTTAGTATGGAAAACAAAGGGAACTATGTGGATGCGCAACAAATGAATACCATGTTGAATGCCCCGGATACTATTGTCATTGATATGCGTAATCATTATGAATTCGAAGTAGGACATTTTACCAACGCGATTGAGATTCCATCAGATACTTTTAGG
>CAJBLA010000067.1 GCA_903953815.1 uncultured Bacteroidota bacterium
AGATTTGAATTTTTTAGTTAAACAATTAACCACCATAAATAAAGCAGGAGAAGCATTAGGAAAAATAAAAGAAGTACATGCGATGACCGATGTAACCGGTTTTGGATTATTAGGGCATTTAACAGAGATGATGGAAGGAAGTGATTTATCTGCCACCATACATTATAACAAAATTCCCATCATACCAGCAGTCCGAACTTATATCGCACAAAAAACAATTCCTGGCGCTACAGCACGTAATTGGAGTTCATGCAGCGCTGGCGTAGTTTTTGGTGCTGGCATTGACGAGGATGAGGCGACCAAATTATTGCCCGATCCACAAACCAATGGTGGATTATTAATTGCAGTAGCCCCAGATGCGTTACAGAAAGTACAAGCAATTTTAAAAGAGTTAGGCATTCAATATGCCGAGCCTATTGGAACATGCAGTGCAGCAATGGATAAAAGAATTTATATCCATAAGGACTAGCAGCAACGAGGGGTTTTCGGCGTTTGTTTAATTGCTATTATTTATTCAAAAATCAAATGACCTTTGTTTTTTATTTGATCGGGGGTGAGTTCGGCAACCAATTGAACGCCCTTAATGCCGCGTACCGTTTGTAAAATATCATTTACTTTTTCGTCCTCAATCCACTCGCCTCTAATCCACCAAATAAAATCCATGTGTTTCAATTCGGGCAATAAATATTCGCCATCAAATTGATTGTGGTAAACAAAATGTTGAATAGAAGTAGTAGGTTCAGTTCCTTCATACATGGAAAAATAGTAGGTTCTATTTTTTCTTTTTAATGCAATTTCATGATCAGGATTAAACCTGAATTCAAAACCCATGTATTGATTTAATAAAATACAGAATTGATAATTTTTGATCGGCGCAGAAATGCCTAGGATACGAGTTCCCTCGAAATCATTTTCGTTAATTGCATCTTGATCTAAAATTAATTTACTCACTTTATAAATTTATAAAACAAAAGTTTTTTCAAATCAACTATTCATGTTAAAACTCGATATCTAATTTCACCTCATCTGTACCTCTCTTATATACAAGTGTTGTTTTATCACCCTTTTTAAATTTCGAAAGCGCCGTCATATAACTCATCACATCTACCAACTTATAGTCGCCTAATTGTAGTAATATATCGCTCCCTTTTAAACCCAAACGCTCTGCTAATTTTCCTGGCGTTGCACCTTCGATACGAACGCCTGTACCTGTAAATGCATAGTCAGGCATCACCCCTAAACTCACCGTGAATTTATTGCTTTTCCCCATGGAATTTTCACGCGTTTTTAAAAAATCAAGTTTGCCAACAGCATCTGTATTTTTAATAATATTATGTACATATTGAATGATGAATGCTTCTCCTGCATAATTAATTTTATCCCCATCATCGGTGGATTTATGATAATCACTATGGCTTCCGGTAAACATAAATAACACAGGCATATCCTTGCGATAAAAACTCGCATGATCGCTAGGACCCGCGCCAGCACTATCATAATGCGTTAATAAACTAGTTGGTGTTTTGGCCAATACCTCAGCCCATTTTGTTGAAGTACCATACCCACCCACTGTTAATTTACGCGCGGTATCATATCTGCCCACCATATCCAAATTAATCATGTAATTTAAATTGCCTTTATAAGTGGGATGTTCTAACCAATACTTACTTCCAAATAATCCTAGTTCTTCGCCCGAAAAATGTAGGATTAAATAGTTATTATTTTTAGGTGATTTTTTCTTTAATAATTTAGCCAATTCAATAATCGCACTAGTACCACTTGCATTATCATCTGCGCCATTACGAATTGCATTATTAATATCTAATGCATTGCGATCTTCATTATAACCTAAGTGATCCAAATGTGCACCAATAACAACCGTATTTGCTGCTTGGTTATCAATAAAAGCAGCCACATTATGTGCAGTTCGAGTTGCATGTTCAAATTCAATATTCGCATTAATTTTATAAGTATCAATGTCATCATTGAAATGTTTCAACCAACCATTCCTTGTAAAATATACTACTGGCATAGACAAAGAAGCAGCAGTATCAAATTTGTTAAATTGAATATTGTCAACGAAAGTTCCTTTATTATATAAAAATAAAGCGCTAGCCCCTTTTGCTTTTACTTCCTTTGTAAAATCAATGATCCATTGATTCAAATCAAAATGCGGATTGGTCACTGCAGCATCTAACACTTCATTTAAATCCTTAAACCAAACTTGTTTAGATTCATTTAAAGTAATCGCAGCATTCGAACTAAACTTTCCTGACCCACTATTGG
>CAJBLA010000068.1 GCA_903953815.1 uncultured Bacteroidota bacterium
AAATGCAATTTTTGTAATTTAACTCTAATAAAATAATATGAAAAAATACATCTTCAACTGGATCGGGGTTATTGCAATTTGTGCAATTAGCAGTTCATTCAGTTCAATTGCAACTAATTATAGTAATGCAACTAGAAGTAACTCTATAATTAAGGCCAATACAAACAATCATTTAAATGAAGTAGTAAAGGACAAGCTTGCCGGTAGTCAGGTTTTAGTATATACTAAAAATGGGAAAGGATATGTGCACGATAATATTGCCTCCGCAGTTGCATGTATTCAACAGTTGGGCAAAACCAATAATTTTAAAGTGGATGTTTCTGACGATCCTACTGTATTCTCAGAAGCAAATTTAAAAAAATACCAGCTACTTATTTTCACAAGTACGAATAATGATGTTTTTGATAATGATGATCAACGCGTTCAATTTAGAAGATATATTGAAGCAGGTGGCGGATTCGTAGGCGTGCATTCCGTTACGGGCACGGAACGCAATTGGACTTGGTTTAAAATGATGTTAGGAGAAACATTTTCATGGCATGCAAAATTTCAAAAATTTAGTATAAAAAATTTAGCTCCTACCCACCCTTCCATGAAAGGTGTTCCAAGTTTATGGACAAAGGAGGATGAATGCTATTTTGGCAAGGAATTATATCCCGGCATTCATGTTTT
This sequence comes from uncultured Bacteroidota bacterium, assembly GCA_903953815.1. Taxonomy (GTDB): domain Bacteria; phylum Bacteroidota; class Bacteroidia; order Chitinophagales; family Chitinophagaceae; genus Sediminibacterium. Next base: position 673 of record CAJBLA010000068.1, read on the forward strand.
AATGGCACATGATTTATCAAGCTTAGATACCACCCAAAAAGCGACAATCGTTAAAAATGCAGGCTCTTTTGCAAACTATTATCCCGCAGTTTGGTACCAAAATTTTGAAGGGGGTAACATTTGGGTGACCGCTTTGGGACATGCAAAAGAAAATTACCAAGAACCTACCTATATTAATCATTTATTACAGGGAATAAAATATATTGCAAATCAATACAACGGGTTGAATTATAAAAATGCAATTGCCGTAAATAAAGATGATCAATTAAAAAAATAATGAAATCATTAAAATAAAAAAAATGAACAGACGCAACTTTGTTAAAAACAGTTTGAAGGCAAGCGCCGCAACTACCATGGCTGTGACAGGCTTTCCTACCATTGTTCCTGCATCAGTTATTGGTAAAAATGCGCCTAGTAATAAAATTAATATTGGTGCCATTGGAGTGGGTCGTATCTCACGTGACCATGACATGAAAGAAACCTTACCATTTGATCAAGCACGCATCATGGCAGTTTGTGATGTGGATAGTAAAAGATTAGCTGATGGTAAAAAATATGTCAATGATTATTATGCTGCAAAAACTGGCAAACCTTATGATGGGGTAACTATGTATGATGATCATCGCGCCCTATTAGCGAATAAAGATATCGATGCCGTATTAATTAGCACCCCGGATCATTCACATGCTTATTTAGGTATTCATGCAGTGGAAGCAGGAAAAGATGTGTATTTACAAAAACCTGCATCTTTAACGATTGCTGAAGGACGTGCATTGAGTAATGCCGTTCACCGTACAGGTCGCATTTTGCAAATTGGCAGTCAGCAAAGATCTTCCACACAATTTAGATATGCAGCTGAACTAGTTCGAAATGGTCGTATTGGTGATTTAAAAACGGTATATGTTGGTTTACCAGGTGACCCAGGGGGTGATGAGGAACCAGAAATGCCGATTCCCAAAAATTTAAATTATGATGCTTGGTTAGGATCCACACCGAATGTTTATTACACGGAAAAAAGAGTGCATCCACAAAATGATTATAGCCGACCAGGCTGGTTACGTATGGAACAATTTGGCGCTGGTATGATCACCGGCTGGGGCGCACACCATGTTGACTGTGCCCATTGGGGAATGGATACGGAATATACTGGTCCTATTGAAATTTCCGGTCGCGCTGATTTTCCTAAATCAGGATTATGGAATGTGCATGGTTTATTTCAAACAGAAGGTGTTTATGCAAATGGCGTAAAAATGATTATCAGCAATGAAATTCCCAATGGAATAAAATTTGAAGGGACCGAAGGTTGGATATTTGTTACCCGTGGTGATTATCGCGCTAGCTCAAGTGATCCAATCCCAACAGGTAAAAATAAAGTATTACCATTAACTGCAAGCAATAACAAAATCATCACTTCTGTGATTGGGGAAAATGAAATTAATTTATACAAAAGTACAGACCATCATGGCAACTGGCTAGAAAGTATCGTTAGCAGAAAGCAACCTATTTCTCCTGTTGAAATTGGACATCGCTCCTGCTCTACTTGTTTATTACATCATATTGCAATGAAATTAAAACGTAAAATTTATTGGGATCCAATGAACGAGCGTTTCTTAAATGATGACGAAGCAAATGCAATGTTAAACCGACCACACCGCTTCCCTTACGAAGTAAAAGGATTGGATTAAATTGCAACAAATAAATTAATAAATAACTTAGAAGAACTTTTTCAAAATCACCTATGAGTAACTCAAATTCAGATCGTCGCAAATTTATCAAAACTACTTCTGCCTTATCAGGTATGCTATTATTTTCAGGCATGTCTAATAAAACAAAAGCAGAAACAATTCCACAAGCTGCCCCTATTAAAGTAGTTCCTAACCGCATTAAGTTTGGCGTCATCAATATCAACCATCCACATATTTATGGAATGACTGAAGCGATAAAGCGTGGTGGCGGACAATTAGTTGCTTTATATGCTAAAGAACCAGAATTGGTGGCTGATTATTTAAAATCATTCCCAGAAGCAAAATTAGCAAAGAACGAAAATGAAATTTTAGAAGACCCCAATATTCAATTGATTTTAAGCTCGGGCATTCCTGACGAACGTGCCCCATTGGGTATTCGTGCAATGCAACATGGCAAGGATTATTTAACAGATAAACCTGGAATTATTACTTTAGAACAACTTGCCGCTGTTAGAAAAGTACAAAAGGAAACAAAAAAAATATTTTCAATCATGTATAGTGAAAGATTGGAAAATAAAGGCACCGAAATGGCCAGCCAATTGGTAAAATCTGGCGCGATTGGTAATGTAATCCAAACAATAAATTTAGCGCCACATCGCATTAATAATGGCATTGGAAAAACTGGATTGGCCATTAGACCAGATTGGTTTTTCGATAAAAAAAGGTACGGTGGTATTTTAACTGATATTGGCTCGCATCAATTTGATCAATATTTACACTTTACACAAACAACAGAAGCGCAAGTATTAATGTCTCAAACAGGCAATGTGCACTACCCACAATACCCAAATTTCGAAGATTTTGGAGATGTCATGTTACAAGGCAATGGTGGTGCAGGCTATATTAGAGTTGACTGGTTTACACCAGATGGTTTAAGTAGCTGGGGTGATGGCAGATTAACCATTTTAGGAACCGATGGTTATATTGAGGTTCGTAAAAATATTGATGTATCCTCCGGACATAAAGGGGGCAATCATTTATACATGACTGATAAAAAAGAAATGAGATATATAGATTGTAATAATGTTGAATTACCATTTGGACCTTTATTTGTTGACGATGTGATTAATAGAACTGAAACAGCCATGTCTCAAGCGCATTGTTTACTTGCAACTGAATTGGCATTGAAAGCACAAAAAATGGCGAAGCCATTGATTTTAAAAAAATAAAAAATGAAGTTTAAGTAGACTACATTATGTATAGTAAAAAAAATAGCCATCCCAAATTAAAGGATGGCTATTTTAATATTTAACCCTTTCTAATTATTTAATCGTTGCAATAGGTACTGGATCCATATCGGTAAACTCCTTATTCTCCCCTGCCATGCCCCAAATAAAGCCATAGTTGGCTGTACCCACGCCAAAGTGCATACTCCAGGGTGCTGACAACACCGCTTCATTATTTCCAATAACAAGATGTCTTGTTTCCTGTGGCTCACCCATAAAATGCATAACGCGGTGCGCTTCATTCATGTCAAAATAAAAATAAGCTTCCATTCTTCTAGTGTGGGTATGCGGAGGCACCGAATTCCAAACACATCCTTCATCTAAAATAGTTAAGCCCATTACTAATTGACAACTTTGAATACCATCGTTATGAATGTATTTATAAATAGTTCTTTTGTTTGAGGTAGCCAATTCACCCAATTTAACTGGGGCTGCATCTGCTTTGGTCATTTTTTGATTAGGATAGGTATGATGTGCAGGTGTGGATAATAAATAAAATAAAGCAGGATTAGATGCATCATTACTCGCAAAGGAAACATGTTCAGTTCCTTTACCTAAATAAACACATTCTAATTTGTCAATTTCATAATCTACGCCATCTGCAGTAACTGTTCCTCTGCCGCCTACGTTAATAATTCCTAATTCACGACGCTCTAAAAAATAGTTTGCTTTTAATTCACCTTCATTGGCAAGAACAATTTTATTTTTACCAGGTACTACGCCACCCACAATCATTCGATCATAATGAGTATACACCAAATTAATTTGATCCTGCTGCATTAAATCTTGAATTAAAAAATTAGCGCGTAATTCAGCTGTATTCATTTTACTTGTTTCTACTGGGCTATTTTGAAATCTTATTTGCATATGTATATTTTTTATTTTTTTGATTCTTTATTTATTTTGCTTCTTACCTCCCCATCCAGCCACCATCTACGGTGATAATTGAGCCATTGATATAATCAGCTGCTGAGGAGCATAAAAATACATAAGCCCCAGCTAAATCTGCTGATTTGCCCCAACGACCCGCTGGTATTCTTGACAATATTGACTTACTCCTTTCCGGATCGGCACGTAAAGCTTCTGTATTATCAGTTTCTATATACCCAGGCGCAACACCATTCACATTTACACCATGTGCCGCCCATTCGTTGGCAAATGCCTTCAATAAGGATGTTATGGCCCCTTTACTCGCTGCATAGCCGGGCACATTAATTCCTCCCTGAAAACTTAATAAGGAACAAGTGAAAACTATTTTGCCTGACTTATCCGCTACCATCCTTTTTCCTATTTCTCTGGTAAGCACAAATTGCGCATTTAAATTAATTTCCATAATAGTATCCCAGTATTCATCGGAATGTTCGGCGGCAGGTGCACGCATAATACTTCCAGCATTGTTAATTAAAATATCAATACGCGGATGATCCAGTTTAACTTTTTCTATAAAGGCATGTAAAGCAGTGCGATTTGAAAAATCAACCGCATAGGGATAAAATTTTTGACCTGTTGCTTCTACTGCCTTCTGTACTTCACTGCCTTGTTTGGGCATACTATTCGAAATACCAATAATATCAGCGCCTGCATTGGCTAAGTCAATGGCAATGGCCATCCCTATACCACGGCTGCAACCTGTGACTAATGCTAATTTATTATCTAATCTAAAATTGCTCATCTGTAATCTTATGTTTTAATTAAAAAAGTTGAAGTAATAATTCACTCTTTATCCATTACGCATCTAAAACCCAAATGTTCCATTCCTGAATCAGGGGAACTTTTCATACGCGCAGATACGCGGTAACCACTACAATAGGAATCGTTACATAAAAAGGAGCCACCCCTCATTACACGTTTGCTAATTAATGGCTCATCCGGATCAAAGCTTTTTGTAGGACCTTTGGGATTGACAGAAAATTTTACTTTACCCAATTGGGTGTAGTAATCATTGTTATATAAATCAGCACACCATTCCCAAACGTTGCCTGCCACATCATATAATCCATAACCATTCGGTGCAAAAGATTTTACAGGTGCCGCACCCATAAACCCATCTTTATTCAAATTCAAATAAGGAAAATTACCTTGCCAAAAATTACATTTACTCACCCCTGACTCCTCAAAAGTTTTACCCCAACTATAGGTATTGTTGACTAATCCCCCACGCGCAGCATATTCCCATTCCGCCTCAGTGGGTAATCTTTTACCCGCCCATTTACTGTAAGCCACTGCATCATCCCAACTTACATGTGTCACTGGAAAATTATCCTTTCCAATTATATCACTGTTTGGCCCATTTGGATGCTTCCAATTCGCACCCCTGGTCCATGCCCACCATTGACTATAATCATTTAAATTGACTTCCGATTTTGTAGGTACAAATATTAAGGAAGCAGCCTTTAACACCGAATCCGGGGGCTTAGGCGTATTAGGAGGCACTTGCGATTTGATCTCCTCCCAATTAATATCTTTTTCTGCGGTGGTGATATATCCAGTTGCTTTTACAAATTCACTAAACTGCGCATTGGTCACTTCAGTGGCATCCATATAAAAACCATTCACTTTAACACCATGCTTTGGATATTCATCTTTACGTGCTTGCTCATTATCCCCGCCCATCATAAAAGTTCCAGCAGGTATCCAAACCATTCCATCGTGCTTATCCACGGGTTTTCCAAATGCATTAAATCGGGAAGGAATTTTACTACAACATGATTTTAGCGTATCTGTAGTCGCTACTTTTTTTACAGCAGCCACTTTATTATTGACAGGGGTAGGTACTATTTTTTTTGTAGTCACTGTTTTTGGATTCGCTACTTTATTTTGAGTGTCTTTTTTTTGTTGCGCCATTATATTGACTGACAAAAAAAACATGACCGTAAATAAAAAACCGATGCTTTGTAAATTCGACTTGCTATTTTTCATATTTCATTTTACTTAATTAGTTCATCCCGTAGAAAAAGTTTTAATTGGATTAAATTTAAAAAAACCTTGCGCCTACCCTTCAATAAAATCCTTCCGCATAGGGCTAAAAGTATCCATTAAAACGCCTTCCTCCAAACAAATTACCCCATGCCAAACATTGGAAGGGACAAAAAAGGTTTCCCCTTGATGTAATACCTTTTTTACTCCGCCTACTTCCACCTCAAATTGTCCGGATTCCACATAACTTATTTGAACATGCAGGTGTTGATGCAACGTCCCAATGGCCCCTTTTTCAAACTGCACTTTAACCAACATCACGGATTCGTCATAAGCTAAAATGGCTCGTTGTACACCAGGCGCAACATTTGTCCATTTTACTATATCGTTTTCGGTAAAAACATTGGTCATATGCTTGATTTTAATTATTTTGTATAAGTAAAATTAAATTAATTTGAATGATTGGCTTTAATGTCAAAAACAAAAATTAATCGAAACTTACTTACCCAATAAAGATAAATTTAATTTCTAAATTAAAAGCTATGCAACTAAAATCATTGTTATTATCTGTCCTTCTTATGTCATTTATTTGCGAAAACGTTATCGCCCAACAAGGCAGCAGAAATGACCTCATGAAAAATCTGATTACAGAAAACTACGCGTTGGCCGAAAGCCAATATACATTAATGATGAAATCGGTCCCATCAGGAAAACTTCCACAATCTTATGATGCTAGTAAAAATCAGCTCCTATCAAGAGATATCACTTGGTGGTGCACTGGCTTTTATCCAGGCTCTTTATTATATATTTACGAGCAAACCAAAAGTGAAACCATTAAGGCTGAAGCATTACGTGCTTTAAAAGTGATTGAACCAAATCAATACTACACAGGCAATCACGACTTAGGGTTCATGATGTATTGCAGCTATGGAAACGCTTATCGTTTATT
>CAJBLA010000069.1 GCA_903953815.1 uncultured Bacteroidota bacterium
TAATCCTTGTGCATTGGTGGTTACTTTTCGTGTTTCACTATACTCTACACTACCCGTGGCTGATCCTTGTAAAATGCTTAGTCGCAAACTAATTTGTTGTGACGCAATGATCACATTATTGCTATTGCGTGCTACGCCCTGAAAATTTAATCCGGTTTGTGCATAGCTATTTGTTTTTATCATTACGATAAAAAGTAAACATAGTAATAACTTAAAAAGTACGATTTGCTTTTGCATAGGTGCTTAATTAATTAGAATTGATCTATTAAAGTTTTATGATTTTATAAATGCCTGTTTTAGCCAAACCATTGGCAGGCTTAAAAAATACTTTTATGTAAAATATCCCAGAAGGGTAACTGTCCATGAAAATGTCCTTTTCATAACTACTGATGATAGTTCCAGCATCCAGGGTAAGGATCACCGATGATTTTGCATCGATGACCTGGATTAATAACTTACCGGCTTGGGTAAAGTTTCCTTTAAAATGAACAAGGTTAGTGGTGGGATTTGGCCCAATGGTAATTTGATTGCCATATACTGCGGGACCGTATTCATTAATGGCAGTGACAACACTTGTGAACGGTTGGAGCACCCCCGTATTTAAAAAGTAGTTCGGGGTTGAAAAGTTAGCTATCGAAACCGACTCACCCATACTCCAATCCATATTTGCCGCTGAGCCGCCCCCATTATTTAGGGTATTGGGGGTGATGGATTGGGAATTTAAAGAGGAATATGTAAATAACAAACTAAAGAAATATAGAAGTCTAGTCATATAGAATTATTTCTATTAGTGAAATATTGAAAATACAATAATGCACTCTTTTGAAATTTGACCTAAATTATGAACAGACAGTTCTTATATGCTTGTTGAAATATAATTACTTGTATCCAAATAAGTAATTGGACACAAGCAAATAGGAAATAACCTAAAATGAGCCTCTAAAGACTATTAATTTTCAGAAAATATTCGGTTGGCGTGGTTTTATAAAATTTTTTGAATGACTTATAAAAACCACTTTTTGTAGCAAAGCCCGCTTCTAATGCAACTGACTCAATCGTAAAATTATCTAAATAAGACTCATTAAATTTATCTGTAATGAATTTTAATCGATAAGCATTTACAAAATCTGTAAAGCGTTGGTTAAAGTAATTATTAAGAATATAAGACAATTCACGAATGGGTATATTCAAGGCAACCGATACCTGGCTGAGTGTTAAATTACTATTCAAGTAAGGCTTATTTATATTAAAATAATTACTAATGTTTTCGATTTCTTTTGAATAGTCTTCCTCAATAAATGCAATTTTATTTACCTCGTCATTTGACAGAATGGAATTTGTTTCTCTGTATTTAACAAAGGGTAACCCTGCTAAAATACCTGGATGGGTTAATAAATAGGTGCTCATCACAAAAAAACTTGACGATAATAATGCACCTGGAATAAAATTAATGGCTCCCCAATTATTAAAAACTGAGATATTTAATATAACAAATAATGATAAAAAGATGAAGGCCAAAAAATAAACAGTAGTCACCCATGTAAAGATTTTGAGCCAATTTAAAACCATTTTAATTTGATGCTCTATTTCAAAGATTTCATTTTGTTTTTTAAACTTTACAATGAGCTTCCATTGAAAAATTAGGTAAATGAAACTTTGAATTAGTCTAATGACAAAGGTATAAGATTCAGGCAATAATCCTGCCTGATATTGATAAGTAAGATCCAAATTATCAGTGACTGCTTGAACTATTGCTTTTTTTTCAGCAATAGGTATTAAATAAAAAGGCAAGTGATTTATGATGAATAAGAGGAAAGGTAAGAAATGCCAAATATCTATTATAGCTATTCTTTTTTCATTATATAAAACAGCCCGTACATACAGGTATGCTAGCGGTGGAATAATAAAATTAATGGGTGCTGCTGTTTTGTATAAATGAGGTACATTAACAATCAAACCATAATAAATGAGTAAATAAATAGCAGCATTAAAGGAAATAAAGACAAAGTAGGCGGATAATAAATAATCTGCATAAGCACGCAATGCGTTTTGTTTAAACAGCAACACATATACTGTAAGTAAGGCGCAAAATAAACTTCCTAAATAAAAAATTTCGTACATGTGCCAAAAATAGGAACTAAATTAGCAAATAGCAAATAGGAAAATGTATTTATTTACCCTAACACTATTTGGTTTAAAAAACCATAGAAAAGCTTAAATAAGATGATATATAACTACAATTTATCTTTGATTAAATGTTTTATAACTTTTTCAAGTGCTTCTAAGCGTCTCTTTTGATCTTCGATAATAGCTTGTTGCTCCTGAATTGCCTTTACAATAACAGGCAATAAGTTGCCATATCTAGCTTCAAGCTTTTCTGGATTATCCTCACTTACTAAATCCAAATTAGCGCCTATGTAAGAAGCTTTTTGTAAAGCCAATAAATCTTGAGCAATAAATCCAGCAGACTTAATACCCACTTTTGCTTTATCACGCATATTCCATGTAAAGGTCACTGGTTTTAATTGCTTAATAAAATCTATACCCTCTGTTATATTTGCAATGTTAGTTTTATCACGCCTATCTGATAAACTAGTTATCGATGTAACTTGGCATCTTAATGAAGAAATACTAGAATTTCCTAATACAATTGTATTTGAAGCAGAAACGAGTGCACCGTTTCCAATTGCTGTGGCATTTGTCAAAGAAGCACTAGCTACATCTGCCGCATTCCCAATGGCTGTATTATAGGTTCCTGTTGTATTACTTTTCAATGCATTGGCGCCAATAGCTATGTTATTTGAACCAGCTGTATTATTATATAAGCTACCATATCCTGTTGCTATATTATCATTACCTGTAGTATTTACTTGTAAAGCACTTTGTCCAATGGCAACATTATCATGTCCAGAAACATTGGAAAGCATACTACTATATCCAATTGCAATATTATCAGATCCAGTTTTATTATTATTTAAGCTTCCTCTCCCAGTTGCAATATTATCAGTCCCAGTTGTATTATTTTTTAAGCTTTGATTTCCAACTGCAATATTATCAGATCCAGTTGTATTATTATATAAGCTTTCTTGACCAGCTGCAAAATTATTAGAACCAGTTTTATTACTATATAAGCTTCCATCCCCAGTTGCGAAATTATCTGAACCAGTAGTGTTATAATATAAGCTTTGTTGACCAGCTGCAAAATTAAAATTCCCTTCTGTATTGCTATATAAGCTTCCATAGCCAGCTGCAAAATTATTAGAACCAATTGTATTACTATATAAGCTTCCTTCCCCAGTTGCGAAATTATCAGTCCCGGTTGTATTAGAATTTAAAGTATTTTTCCCAACAGCAATATTTCCTGTACCTGTTCCACTACCTATCCCAAAATTGACTCCATTTACTAATATATCTTTTGTAAAAGTTGCATTTCCTGTAATTGTAGTATTTGTAAATACTCCCGCATTTGCAGTTATAGTACCTCCAGCAGTGATACCACCACTCGTATTTACTAATGTGACTGAACTATTCCCAACCTGAATGGTATTTGAGGCTGAAACAATTGCACCGTTTCCAATTGCTGTGGCATTTGTCAAAGAAGCACTAGCTACATTTGCCGCATTCCCAATGGCTGTATTATTAAAACCGGTTGTATTATTACTTAATGTATTTGCACCAATACCAGTATTATTATATCCAGAGGTATTATTAAACAAACTAAGCTTACCAATTGCAAGATTAAAATTGCCAACATTATTATATAGACTTCTATAGCCAGCTGCAAAATTTGACTGGCCATTTGTATTTTGATTTAAACTTTCAAATCCAAATGCAAGATTAAATAAACCACTTGTGTTTAACTTTAATGCATTATCTCCAATGGCAACATTATATTGACCATCGATATTTTTATTTAAGGCATACTCTCCGATAGCCACATTATGATCACCATACGTATTTGAAGCTAATGCACTTCCTCCAAGTACAGTATTTGAAGTAAACCCACCAGGGCCTAATCCCACTGTAGCATTATTTACTTTTATATCGCTAACAAAAATTGCATGTCCAGTAACATTTTCATTACCCGAAATAGTAGTATTTGTAAATACTCCCGCATTTGCAGTTATAGTACCTCCAGCAGTAATTCCGCCACTTGTATTTACCAATTCAACTAATGCATTTCCTAATTGGATGCGATTAGACGCATTAACCGTTGCACCGTTTCCTATAGCAGTAGCATTCGTTAATGAAGCACTTGCTACATTAGCTTGATTTCCAATTGCTGTATTATAAGTGCCAGTAGTATTAGATTGTAATGCCCAATATCCAACTCCCACATTATAAGAACCTGTTTGATTAAAAGGAAGCGCTTTATAGCCATTTGCAACATTATAAGATCCAGTGTTGGGCGTACTTGTATTAGATGACAATGCAAGAGATCCAGTTGCAGTATTAAAATCACCAGTAGTACTATTCAACATAGCATAGTTACCTATAGCTGTATTATCATATCCTGTACTTAAATTTTGAAGTGCATTAGCCCCAACTGATGTATTATTATATCCACCATTATTATCTTTCATCGTCCAGATGCCCATGGTTGTATTGTTATATCCGTCAGCTGCACCTTGCAATGCAGTATTACCTATTGCGGTATTTGTTGTGTTTTGATTATTTTTTCCAATACCAAAATATATACCATTCACATTTAAAGCAGTTCCAATTTTTGCATTACCACTAATATCAATACTACCCGCTTGAGTTGCATCAGGTGTATTTTGAATATACGATGTCGAGATATTTGGTAAATCGGCAGCAACCAATGTTCTAAAAATAGGTGCACCAGTTATTCCATCAGGACCTGCAAAAAAAGTATTTGCGGTTGTTGTTGCAACACCTGTTCCTCCACTTGCAATTGCAATGGCAGTTCCACTCCAAGTACCAGTTACTATAGTTCCTAGTGTGGTTATATTATCAGTTCCTACCCATGTACTTAATGTCGTATTTTCAACATTACCTAAACCTACTTTTGATTTACTAATCCCTGAAGCTAGTTTAGCATCTGTTACTGCTAGATTATCTAATTTGATGGTTGTAACACTACCATCTGAAATACCTCCTGATGTATTGTTGGCTGTCACATAATCTTTGACTGCTTTTTGTGTAGGGAATAAAATATCACTCGGCGATGTTCCACCTAAATCAACAGCAGTAGATTTATTTAAACTATTTTCCTTTAGTGACAAACTTGTAATTACCTCCGAGCTGTTTGCTTTTAGCGCTAACCCTGAAGTTAAGTCCGATGTATTCGCTTTTAATGCTAAAGCTGTGTTTGAAGCATAGGAACTTAAATCCTGATCTCCGGTATTAGCCCCTGTTAATGTAGTAACCCCTAATTTAGTTTTGATACTTGCAGTAGTTTCATCGCCGGTATTTGTTCCTGTAATAGCTGCTAGTTTATCTTTTTCTACAGTGCTATAATCATTGGTGGATAAATTCTTCCCAGTTACCTTGTCAACCTTAGTTGCCAAGATGGTAGTCACATCTGTAGTATTTGCTTTTAATGCAAGTGCTGTGTTAGTAGCATAACTACTTAAATCTTGATCACCAGTGTTGGCTCCTGTAATAGCTGCTAGTTTTGTTTTTTCTGCAGTTGTATAATCGTTGGTAGATAAATTCTTCCCAGTTACTTTATCTACTTTATTTGACAAACTAGTTGTCACATCTGTAGAATTTGCTTTAAGTGCTATACTTGTATTTACATCGCTACTATTAGCTTTTAAAGCAATTCTATTTGAAAGTGAAATTGTATCTGCTTTTTGTAATAAATAAGATGTGTCTGTTTGGTTTAGTTTACTAGTCAAGCTTATAGCAACATCGGAAATATTTGCTTTAAGTGCCAAACTCGTATTGACATCAGAAGTATTTGCCTTTGCATTTATTCTGCTCGAGAAACGTGAAGTATCTGAGGCAGTTACTGATATTAAATCCAATGCGGCTTGTGTTTTTGTACTAATCGGTTTATCCGCATCTGCTGTGTTATTTATTTTATCAATAGCTAATGATGATTTAAATGTAGTAAGGTTAGTTGCACCCGTGCCCCCCCGAGCGACGGGCACAACGCCTATTATATTTTCAGCATCCACACTACTTGCAAATTGCGCATACGCTACGTATTGGAACTGAGTGGTGCCAATGGTGGTGTAATTATTGCCAGCATTTGCATCCATTTCAATTTTTAAAAACTTAGGGGTATTTTTCCAGTTAATGTTTGTAAAACTTCCCATGGTATTTGTTGCATCAGCATCACCTATCACTACTGCAAACAAACCCTGGGCATTGGTGGTTACTTTTCGTGTTTCACTATAATCGACACTTCCAGTCGCTGTTCCTTGTAAAATACTTAAACGCAAACTAATTTGTTGAGAAGCGATGATCACATTATTACTGCTACGTGCTACTCCCTGGAAATTTAATCCTGTTTGAGCTTGGCTATTTGTTTTTATCATTGCGATAAAAAATAAACATATTAATAATTTAAAAAAAACTGATTGCTTTTGCATAATTGCTTAGTTGATTAATTAGAATTGATCTATTAAAGTTTTATGATTTTATAAATGCCTGATTTAGCCATGCCATTGATTGGTTTAAAAAATACCTTTATGTAAAATATCCCAGGAGGGTAACTATCCATGAATATGTCCCTTTCATAATTGCTGATGATGGTTCCAGCTTCATGGATAAGTAACACCGATGATTTTGCATCAAGCACTTGAATGGATAACTTACCTGATTGTATGAATTGCCCCTTAAAATGGACAAGGCTGGTCGTAGGATTAGGCCCAATCCTAATTTGATTGCCATATACTGCGGGACCATATTCATTGATAGCAGTTACAACACTGGTTAAGGGCTGCAGCATCCCGGTATTTAAAAAGTAGTTAGGAGTTGAAAAGTTAGCAATTGAAACCGACTCCCCCATATTCCAGTCCATACTTCCCGCTGAACCGCCCCCATTATTTAGGGTATTGGGAGTGATGGATTGGGAATGAATTTTTGAAAATCCAGTGGAAAGGAATATAAGAATAATAAGGATAAAGCGGCCAAAAGGGAATGAGCACATTATAATAGTGAAGAATTAGAATAATTTTAAATGTGGGGTTAACATTCAAAAATATCATAGACCAGCCCTCCTTACATAATATAGTAATCAAAAACTGTATGAACTTCAGAAATTCATATGCTTTGAGCACAAAATCAGACGTAAAAAGCTAAAATTTAGAAAAATACTCGGACGGCGTACATTGATGGTGCTTTTTAAAAGCAAGGTTAAAAGTACTTTTAGAGGCGAATCCTGCTTCACTTGCGATGGCTTCAATGGTAAAATTAGAAAGATATTCTTTATTAATTTTTTTAGTAATATATTCGATTCGGTGCTTATTTAAAAAGTCGTTAAAACGCTGACCAAAATGGTTGTTAATGATAAATGACAATTCTCGAGAAGGTATGTCCAATGCAACAGAAACTTGATTGATATTTAGATCTTTATTCAAAAAAGGCTTCTCCGTTTCAAAGAAAAACACAATCTTCTCCATTTCCACCTTATAGTCCTCATTGATATAGGGCAACCTATAATTTTTATCATTGACGACACCTGATGGCACTTCCTTATACTTTACAAAGGGCAACCCTGATAAAATTTCCGGATGTGTCAATATATAAGCAGCCATAACAAAGAAACCAACTGAAACAAGCAAACTTGGAATTTGCATCAATAAATCATCATCGTAATAGGATGGTAGAAAAAACACTGTCAACATGAAGCCTATAATCCCAAAAAATATAACTGTCGATGTAATAGTAAATAATTTAAGCCATTTCAATACATTTTTAATTTGAACCTGTATGGAACTTTCCTTGTGCACTTTTTTATAAGAAAAAATTAAATTCCATTGCAGCACCAAATAAATAATTGCTAAGATTAATCTAAATAAGATGGAAAAATTTTCAGGTAAAAACCCAGCCTGATATTTAAATGTATCCGGCCAATAATTTAAAGAATTTTGAATTACAATAATTTTTTCATTCACTGGAAGTAAATAAAAAGGTATATAGTTAATAAACACAATTACAAAAGGAATTGCATGAACCAAATCGCGTGTTTGAAATTTTTTCTCATTATACAATACTCCCCTGACATACAAATAGGACAAAGGTGCTATCAAAAAATTAAGTGGGAGTCCTGTTTTAAAGACATGCGGAAAGAGTAAAATGTACTCTGAATATAAAATTAAAAATAAAATAACTGACCAGCAATGTACAAGTAATAAAAATGACAAAACATAATCCGAATACGACTTGGCTGCATTTTTAGTGAATAGTAGCATATAGATGGTTACAAAAACCAAAAAGATGCTCCCAATAAAAATTAAATTAGCCATGTTATTTATTAATCATTTTTTCCTTCCACTACGATCACTATTTCCCCTTTCACCTGCTTTTCAGAAAAGTATTTAACTAGGTTGCTTAAAGTATCAGTAATATTTTCCTCGTATATTTTTGTCAACTCCCTACTTACGGAAGCTTTTCGCTCTGCACCAAAATGGGTGGCGAATAATTCCAAGGTTTTGACGAGTCGCATAGGGCTTTCATAAAATATCATGGTGCGCTCCTCATTAGCCAATGATTCCATTAATGTTTTACGTCCTTTTTTTAGTGGGATAAACCCTTCAAATATGAATCGTGTAGCAGGTAAGCCACTATTCACTAGTGCAGGTACAAATGCGGTAGCTCCTGGTAAACTTGTAATAGCTACACCCGCAGCTTTGCATGCGCGTACTAATAAAAAGGCTGGGTCAGAAATTCCGGGCGTTCCGGCATCCGTTATTAAAGCAATATTTTTCCCCGCCTGTAACTGTTGCACCAAATGATCCAACACCTTATGCTCATTGTGTTGATGATAAGGCGTTAAAGGCTTATGTATTTTGTAATGCTGTAATAATTTTGATGAGGTACGCGTATCCTCACATAAAATAAAATCAACGGATTGTAAAACCTCAATTGCCCTAAAAGTAAAATCCTTTAAATTTCCAATAGGAGTAGGAACTAAATATAACATGGAAACAATTAAGTAATTAAAAAAGTAAGCTCAGCAAAAAAAAACTATTGAATAACTTCAATTTCGAAATATTCCATCACTGCATTTGCCAATAATTTTTTACTAGCCTCCTCAGCGATCGCTTTTGCAGCAGTTTCAGATCCTGCTTCAATTTGCAAAGTGATATGTTTTCCAACCCTTACATCACTTACGCCATTCATACCTAAATTATGTAACCCGCCTAAAACTGCTTTTCCTTGAGGATCTAATAAATCCTTTAATGGCATCACTTTAATTTGAACTTGATATATCATATAGAATTATTGAATAATTGTTTTTTTGTACAACAAAGATACTAAGCAATACCCCATAAAGCCAAATGGAATGGCCAACCATTTATAAAAAAATGCGGTCAGTACTATTTCTATTGCAACCAGGAGTAATGGAATGACTAATTTTCGTTTATTAGCAAGCCCTTTTAGCGCCAACATGGGTGTTTTCATCACCATTAAATAGCTGACTAAAATGATAAACCCATACCAAAATGCCGGCAATAACATTAATTGTGCTACCGCACCTGATTGCCAATAAATTAAAGGCAATGAAGCAGTTAATATACCAATCATGGGGATCGGTACTCCCTTAAAATAGGTCGTTTGATTTTGATCCAAATTAAATCTTGCCAAACGATACGCCCCAGCCATTGGGATTAAAAAAGCAGGTGCTAATAATATTGAATTATGACTAAATGCATTTACATCATTTGCCATAGACATTCTTAAAAATTGGAAAACAATACAGGCAGGCGCTACGCCAAAACTCACCACATCCGCAAGAGAATCCAATTGCTTTCCCATCTCAGAAGAAACTTTTAATAGCCTTGCGACAAAACCATCAAAAAAATCAATCACCGCAGCAATCCCAATCAACAAACTCGCCATATATAATTGTTCTGGCATTTCAATAATCATTCCGCCTGTTTCATCAATTGTTGCCATTGCACCTGCTTGAAAAACATATACAATTGCCCAACATCCAAAAAATAAATTTAGGAGTGTGATGAAATTGGGAATTTGATTTTTTAATGAAGCCATGCTTTATTTTTTGTTGCGTTTCATTAATGATTCAATTTCCTCTACAGTAATTGGAATATTTTTCATTAAATCCTGATTACCATTGGCTGTAATCCAGAAATTATTTTCAATCCTTACGCCCATGCCTTCTTCTTTAATATAAATACCTGGCTCAATAGTAAATACCATACCCGCAGTAATTGGCGCCGTTCTTGTACCTAAATCATGTACATCTAATCCTAAATGGTGTGAAATGCCATGGTATAAATATTTTCGGTACGCTCTGTTTTCAGCATCCTCATTTTTAACATCTGTTTTTTTCAACAACCCTATTTTCAAAAATTGTTGTGTTGCCTCCTCCCCTACTTTATCAGTATACTTTAAAATACTAATGCCCGGCTTTAAAATTGATTTCGCATAGTTATGCAAATGCA
>CAJBLA010000070.1 GCA_903953815.1 uncultured Bacteroidota bacterium
ACCCTTATTTGCATGGGCTGATCAATATCCAATCAATAAAAATATAGACATCAAACACTATGTTTTTCAATTACGCCTAACTGACAGCAATGATGAAATTATTGGAACTACCCAAGTTACTGTTAATTTTAAGCAAGCTGGCATGCAAAATTTTCGTTTAGACTTAATCAATAAAACAACGGAAAAAAAAGACAAAGGAATGGTGGTAGATGGTGTTAGTATTTCGAATACTGCAGTGAATTACACACATGAAAAAGATGCATTGATCATAAGCTTACCAAAAAATTCTGTTGCCGATGAAACCATCACTTTTACTATTAAATACCATGGTATCCCTTTTGATGGATTAAGAATTGGTGCGACTAAATTTGGAGATCGTAGTTTTTTTAATGAAAACTGGCCAAATCGAGGCAGACATTGGTTACCCATTGTTGACCATCCGAATGATAAAGCAACTTCAGAATTTATTGTAACCGCTCCAGCCCATTATAAAGTAGTTTCAAATGGTTTGTTATTAGAAGAGTCAGATTTAGGAAATAATACAAAGCTTACACATTGGAAGCAATCTGTTCCAGTTTCTTCTTGGTTATTTGTTTTAGGCATTGCTGATTTTGCAGTACAATATGTGGATGATTTTGAAGGAAAATCAATTCAAACATGGGTGTATTCAAAAAATAGAGAAGCTGGATTTTATGATTTTAAAGAGCCTACTAAAAAGGTATTGGCATTTTATAGCAAGTACGTAGGCCCATACGCCTATGAAAAATTAGCCAATATCCAAACGCCTAGTGTGAATGGAGGAATGGAAACTTCTTCTGCTATTTTTTATGGTGAGGATTTAGTGAATGGCAAGCGTGATGAACGTACAAGAAATATAGTTATACATGAGATTGCACATCAATGGTTTGGTAATGCAGTGACGGAAACTACCTGGGATGATGCATGGCTAAGTGAAGGGTTCGCTACCTTTTTCACATTATTATTTATCGAACATGAATATGGACAAGCGGAATATAACAAAGGGATAGTAAAGGCAAAAAAATCAGTCTTTGATATGACTGTAAAAATGCCCGATTTTAGTATTATAGCTCCACGAACAGCTGAAAAAGAGGCGGTCACCACAGGTTTAACTTACCAAAAAGGCGCTTGGTTTTTACATATGTTAAGAGATAAAATAGGGGAACAAAATTTCAAAAAAGGAATTCAAGCTTATTATAAAAAGTTTTACAATGCGAATGCGACAACGGATGACTTTAGGATTGAAATGGAAAAGACATCAGGCAAGGATTTAAAAATATTTTTTAAGCAATGGTTGTATCAACCAGTGAATCCTAAGATTGAAGCAATTTGGAGTTACGATGCTGTCAATCACAAAATCAATATAAATTTAACGCAAATACAATTGACCGATTTTAATTTTGATTTACCTATCGAGATTGGCTACTACACCAAAGAAAGCAAAACTCCTATATTATTAAAAATGAATTTGAAAAACAAACAAGTAAGTCAATCATTTAATACAAAGGGGGTACCTGAAAAATTAGAAATAGATCCAAGAAATGTTTTACTAAGCTCCAATACAATTACAAAAAAGTAACACACTTATTTTTTAAATTAATACTGTTTCCAATTTCTAAGTTTGTATGAAAAAAATATTGACCCCATTACTCCTTTTTATTATGCTGCAATTAAATGCTCAGCAAACAAAAAGACCTAATATTATTTTATTCTTGATTGATGATATGGGATGGATGGATAGTTCAGTTCCATTCGGTGACAGTATTGGATTTTTAAACAAGCAATTCAGAACACCGAATCTTGCATTATTAGCAAAACAAGGCGTTAAATTCACAAACGCTTATGCTAATTCTGTTTGCACCCCTACACGCACAAGTATTTTAACAGGAATGAATGTAACTCATCATGGTGTTACGAATTGGACATCTCCAGTAAAAAACAATTCCACCGATGCCAAAGATGATCAATTTAACCCAGCACCCTGGAAAATAAATGGTGTTGATATTAAAAGTATCACTACTTACCCGCAATTATTAAAGCAAGCAGGTTATTATACGATACATGTGGGAAAAGCGCATTGGGGATCAGCTGGCACCCCTATGTCAAACCCATTAAATGTTGGATTTATGGTCAATATTGCAGGTCACGCTGCTGGACATCCACAAAGCTATTATGGGAAAGATAATTATGGTAATATCCCCGGGAAATCAACTTATCAGTCTGTACCTGATTTAATGAATTATCATGGTTCTGATACTAATTTAACTGAAGCACTTACGTTAGAGGCTTTAAAAAGTATAGAAGAACCTATTCGATTAAAAATGCCATTTTATTTAAATATGGCACATTATGCTGTACATGTTCCGATTCAGCCTGACGTTCGATTTTATCAATCCTATTTGGATGAAGGATTAGATACTGTAAACGCAAAATATGCAAGCATGGTTGCTTCCATGGATAAAAGCTTAGGTGAAATCATGAAATATCTCACAGCAAAAAATATTGCAAATAATACCATCATTATATTTATGAGTGACAATGGTGGATTAAGCCTAAGCGGTGCAAGAGGGAAAAACGCGCATGTTCAAAATTTGCCTTTACGCGCAGGCAAAGGCTCATTATATGAGGGAGGTATTCGAGTTCCGATGATTGTAAAATGGCCTGAATTCGCAAAAGCAAATACATCCATCAAGCAATATGTTATTGCAGAAGACTTCTTCCCCTCTATACTTGAAATGGCTGGTGTATCTTCTATTAAAACAATTCAAAATGGGGATGGAAAAAGCTTTGTTCCACTAATCAAGAATAATAAAATGTCCGATACAAGTCGTTTTTTGGTGTGGCATTACCCAAATAAGTGGATTGAAGGTGATGGGCCAGCGATTAATTACAAATCAGCCATTAGGCAAGGAAGTTGGAAATTGATTTATGATTTAAGAAACGGCCATAAAGAATTATACAATTTATCAAATGATATTGGCGAACAAATTGACCTATCAAAACAACTGCCAGTAAAAACCAAACAATTAACTGTTCAACTTAAGGAAATATTGGAAAAAAACAACGCTCCGATGCCTAGCTATAAACTCAATTCAAAAAAGGTGGAAATATTGATTGATTAATTAACTTTGTCCTCATAAAAGTAAGCATGAATAAAAAAGACAATCAAGGATTAAATGGATCCATAATCACTGTACTCTATTTAATGGTACATTTTGTTTCTGATTTTGGTGGCGCTGATGTGATGGGCGCACAATGGTTGTATACAAGTTCCCTTGATCTTATAGTTTTGGCTTATATAATTTTTAATAGAAATACATATAATGAAGCTATAACAGGAATATTTAAATACAAATTCACTCTTCTATTTTCATTTTTAGTTTTATGGGCGATGGGTTCCTTTTTTTATGCAATTAATCCCACGGAAACCTTAGTAACGCTTGCAAGATTAATTTCAACCTATTTGGTATTCATACAAGTGTCAATTTTATGCTATAAAAAAGACCTGAAATATATTTTTAATATTGTTTCATTCACCATTGCCTTTTTATTGCTTTGGGATTCCTTTTATATTTTAAAAGGCTTTTCTAGAAATATTGAAACCATGGATTTAGATGCCAATATTGTTAGCTTGTCGGGTAATCATGGCAATAAAAATGTCATGGCCGCAAGTTTACTGATCAAATTTCCTTTTGTTTTATGGTTAATTATCAATCACAAATCATTCATTAAAATAATCAATATTGGCGTATTATTTTTTGGTGTGGTTGCATTATTTATTATGAATACAAGATCTACCTATGTAGGCTTAGGGATTATATTTTTAATTTATTCAATTTCAACTGCATTTTTTGTTGGTTTTACAAACAAAACAAAAGCAGCCATACAAGTAGCCTATTTTTTAGGTCCAATTATAGTAGGATTTTTTGTTGCGAATTTACTTTTAGCCAATGCGGTTGATTTACAAGGGTATCAAGGGGGTTATGGTACTGTTACAAAGAGAGCTGGGGATATTACCATACAAAGTGAACAAGGAAGTCGTATTCATTTATGGAAAGGTGCCATTGATTATGCAATTAAACACCCGTTGGTGGGTGCTGGTTATGGAAATTGGAAACTAGCTTCCATCCCTTACGAAAAAGAATTTACGAATGATTTATTTGTTCCTTATCATTGTCACAATGATTTTATTGAAATGTTTGCTGATTTAGGCTTATTTGGTGGTATTGCCTTTGGTTTGATGTTTTTACTAGTACCGATTTTTACCATTAAAATTTGGGGTAAAAAAGAATTTAAGTCCTACCAGCTAACTGCTACTATATCATTTATGGCGGTTACTTGTTATGCAGTAGATGCATTTTTAAATTTCCCAGCTGAACGTACTGCCATGCAAACTATGTTGGCTATTTCAGCAGCATTGGTTTTTTTACCTATCAGTCACATCAGTAAAACAAAAGTATCTGGTAGCATTTTAAATAAATCTGTTCCGGTAATCTTCTATTTTATTTCTTTATTATTAATAGTTCCCTCTATTTATGTTGCAAAACAAACTTATGATTCATTAAAAATCCAGAAGTATGTAATGGGTGAAATAGACGCTGATCCTAAAATGGCATTAGATGAGGTTAAATCTTCCTTCCCAGCAATTCCTAATTTGTCAACCTCTACCCTGCCTATTAAAGGATTAATTGCACGATATGAATTTAGAGACAAACACTATGACGAAGCATTAAGATTATTGAAAGAAAGTGAAAACGACAATCCTTATTTACACTATAATGATTTTATAAGAACTGCTATTTATGCAGACAAACAAAAATTTGATAGTGTTGCTATTTTTGCAAAAAAAGCATTTTATAATTGGCCAAGAGCTACTAGTTATTTTAAAAATATCATGTTTAGTTCAGCAAAAAATAAAGACTCTATCGAAATCAAAAAAGCATATAAGGAATATAATAAATACCGTCCTGGAGCTGAAGCCAATGCACAATATTTACTTGCCATGTATGAAGTTAAAGGTACTGCTGATAAAAATATGATCACTTTACTAGATTCAACAAATGCAAGATATCCTAAAGACAGTGCTATATTAGCAAGAGTGAATAGCATTTTTTCAAGTAATCAATTAGGTGTTCAAAGTACAGATGTTGTAACTAATTTATTAAACAAAGGGAAAGCCGCGTTCATAAAACGTCAATATATTAAAGCTGCTCAGTTTTACTTACAAGCAACACAATTGGATCCTGCGAACTATACACATTACGAAAACGCGGGGATTAGTTATTATTCCGGCGGTGATTTTGTAAAAGCAATTCCTAATTTTGAAAAAGCTGTGCAATTCTCAAATGCAAATACTGGAAAGTCTGAATTTTTTATGGCGATGAGTTATATAGCACTAGGAAAAAAGGAGAAAATATGTGCACCATTAAATACAGCCAAACTTAAAGGATACCAAGGGGTGGATAGTTACTTAGCGCAGTATTGTAAATAGGATTGCCGTCGTTTCACTCCGGCATCCTGTATTCACCTTTTTGCAAAAGACGGATTACCTCACTGCGTTCGGTTATCCTTTAATCACCTTTTTGCAAAAGCCGGATTACCTCACTTCACCTGGATTGCCGTCGTTTCACTCCGGCATCCTGTATTCACCTTTTTGCAAAAGACGGATTACCTCACTGCGTTCGGTTATCCTTTAATCACCTTTTTGCAAAAGCATAATATATCAGCCCATTCGCTTCGCTCTGGGCTATGAGTTGTTTAGCTTGTTCGAATTTGTGAGCAAGCTCCCAATTCTCACTCCCTAAACAACTCAGCCACAACTTCGTTGTGGCTGATATACCTTTTTTGGTCGGGTGAACAGGATTTGAACCTGCGACCACACGCCCCCCAGACGTGTACGCTACCGGACTGCGCTACCACCCGATTCATTAAAGCAACTCCTATAAAGTATTAGACAACAATCTAAATACACCTAAAATGGCCTATTTGACTGATTTTGAACCTAAAATATCAGGAATTCGGGTGTAAATATAACCCTAAATAGAAAAATCAAGGTATATTGCATTAAAATTTTACAGACCCGATGACAATTCTTCTAAGTCAAGTTAAAATTGCAGATACGAGGTCACCTTTTAATGGGTTGGTTAAAGATATTTTGATAAAAGACCAACAAATTGTTTCCATTACAGATAATTATAAAGGAGCGGCTGATCAGACCATCGATTTAAAAAATTCAATAGTTTCTCCCGGATTTATAGACCCATTTGTTCACTTTTGCGATCCAGGTATGGAACATAGAGAAACCTTAACCACAGGTTCCAATGCAGCTATAAAAGGTGGATTTACGACAGTTTTTGTTGTACCTAATACAACCCCCGTTATCGATAATAAATCACAGGTGACTTATGTAAAACAACATAGCCAAGAATTACCAATTCATATCTTACCCATTGGCGCATTATCTAAAAAAATAGAAGGAAAGGATTTAGCAGAGATGATTGATATGAATTCAAATGGTGCAGTTGCTTTTAGTGATGGCCTATACCCTGTTCAATCAACATTATTATTTTTGAAAGCCTTACAATATGTAAAAGCTTTTGATGGTGTAGTTATACAAATGCCCATTGATAAAAGTTTGGGCAGCTTGGGTTTAATGAATGAAGGGATTCTATCAACAAAATTAGGCTTGCCAGGCATTCCTGCAATCGCTGAAGAATTAATTATCTCTAGAGATATTGAGTTATTAAAGTATACCAATTCACAATTACATATTACAGGTGTAAGTACTGCAAAAGGAATTGCACTCATACGTAACGCTAAAAAAGAAGGGTTGAAAATTACATGTAGTGTAACTCCTTACCATTTATTTTTTACTGAGGAAGATTTAAAAGATTACAATACATTATTAAAAGTATTCCCGCCACTTAGAACTAAGCTAGACCAAGAAGCCTTATTCAAAGCGATAGAAGATGGCACCATTGATTGCATCAGCTCACACCATATGCCGCAGGATTGGGATGCGAAAACAATAGAATTCGAAAATGCGAAAGCAGGTATTGCAAGTATTGAAACCAGCTTTGCAACTATCCAACATTTATTTCCTACATTATCTGACAATAGAATTTCAGAATTATTCTCACTAAATGCAAGAAGCATATTTAAACTAGATAACGCAGGAATTACAGAGGGCGCCGTTGCTGATTTGACTTTTTATAACAAAACAGAAACTACGCTACTATCACAAAAGGAATCTAAGAGCAAATCGGCCAACTCTCCTTTTTGGGATATTGAATTAACTGGAAAAATAAAAGGCATATTCAGTAAAGGCAAATTACATTTGGCTTAATAATAAAATACACAAACAAATAAAGATTATGGAAAATAAAGTAACTTCTCATATAGTCAAAGGCGCTATATTAAGTGCATTTGGAATTTTAATCAGTATTATAGTTACTGTATTTAACTTATATGAAGTAAGTTGGATTAACTACATTAACTATGCCATAACCATTGGCGGTTTAATTTACAGTTGTATTATGTATGCAAATGAAAATAATAACAACGTAACTTTTGGAAATATTTTCGCACATGGCTTTAAAACAACATCAGTCATCATCGTTATTACGGTAATATATGTGGCGCTTTCTTTAAAAGTTTTATTTCCTGAGATGCCTGATAAAATACTTGATATTGCTAGGAAGAAAATGGCCGAAAATCCACAAATGACTGACGAGATGATTGAGCAAGGTCTAAGCATGACTAAGAAATTTTTATTACCATTCGCCATTGGTGGTGCCATCATTGGTACCGCGTTTATGGGTGTTATAGCCTCCTTAATTGGTGCCTGGGTTGCTAAAAAAAATCCAGTGGATCCATTTGCAGAACCTACTGCTTAATTATTTATATGCAAATAAGCGTTGTCATACCACTTTTTAACGAAGCTGATTCATTACCTGAATTAATGGCATGGATACATCGTGTAATGCAATCCAATAACTTCAGCTATGAAGTGATTATGATTGATGATGGTAGTGATGATAACAGTTGGGGAACGATTTCCAATTTAAGAAAAGAATATCCAAATTTGAAGGGCATTAAATTTCAAAGAAATTATGGAAAGTCAGCAGCCTTAAATGAAGGCTTCAAAGCGGCACAAGGTGATATCGTTATTACCATGGATGCTGACCTACAAGATTCTCCTGAAGAAATTCCAGAATTTGTAGAAATGATTAACAAACAAGGCTATCATTTAGTAAGTGGTTGGAAGAAAAGAAGATATGATAACACCTTCACTAAAAATATTCCTTCCAAAATATACAACGCAGTAGCACGTAAAAGTTCAGGCATACAACTACATGATTTTAATTGTGGTATAAAAGCGTATCAATTAAAAGTGGTCAAAAGCATTGAAGTTTTTGGCGAGATGCATAGGTACATTCCTATCTTAGCCAAATGGGCAGGATTTAAAAAGATTGGTGAAAAAGTGGTAGTGCATCAAGCCCGTAAATATGGCACTACTAAATTTGGCTGGGAACGTTTTGTTAATGGCTTTTTAGATTTAATGACGATACAATTTTTATCCAAGTTCGGCAAAAAACCCATGCAATTTTTTGGACTTATTGGCTCTTTATTTTTCATGATTGGATTTATTGCGTTTGGATTCATTGTCACAGGAAAATTTTTAGACCCTAATTATACAGTAACTAATAAACCTAGTTTTTATATCGCATTAACTTCCATGATGGTGGGTATGCAATTATTTTTAGCTGGTTTTATTGGAGAATTAGTGAATCGAAATGCATCTGAAAGGAATGTCTATTTAATTGAAGACAAACAAGGATGGTAAACAATTTGGTCATAATTGGCCCAGCTTGGCCCTTACGCGGTGGCCTTTCTGCTTTTGATGAAAAATTAGCTACCCAATTTACAGAAAAAGGTATACAAACACGCATTGATACTTTCTCCTTACAATACCCTTCCTTTTTATTTCCAGGGAAAAGTCAATATACGACCGATCCAAAACCAAATAATGTAAACATAGACGTTTGTATAAATTCAATTAATCCTTTCAATTGGATCAAAATTGGACTTAAACTATATCGTGAAAAACCAGACTTAATTATTGTCCGATTTTGGATCCCATTTCTAGCCCCTTGCTTGGGTACGATATTAAAAATTGCTAAAAAAAACAAACACACCAAAGTCATTTCGATTATAGATAATATGATCCCACATGAAAAAAGAATGGGTGATCGTTTATTAAGTAAATACTTCGTAAAAACAGTGGATGGATTTATCGCCATGAGTGAAAAAGTTAAAAATGATATAAAAACATTTTCACACAAACCTGTTTCTATTTCACCGCATCCCATTTTTAATCACTTCGGTGATCCAATAACAAAAATGGAAGCAAGGACGCAATTGCGATTACCACAACAAGATAAGATTATTTTATTTTTTGGTTATATACGTAAATACAAAGGCCTTGATTTATTAATTCAGGCAATGGCAAATGAAGCAATAAAGAAATCAGGTATTCAATTAATAATCGTAGGCGAATTTTATGAGGACGCGAGTACTTACCATGATTTAATTAATGCACTTGGATTACAAAACCGTATTTCATTTTACTCCAATTATATACCGGATGGGGAAGTTAAAAATTATGTTTGTAGCGCTGATTTTATCATACAACCCTACAAAAATGCTACCCAAAGTGGCGTTACTCCCCTAGCTTATCATTTTGAAAAACCAATGTTGGTGACCAATGTAGGCGGATTAGCAGATACGGTTCCCCACTTAAAAACAGGCATTGTGGTAGCACCTACTGCAGAAGAAATTGCTAAAGGCATCGAAACTTTATATGAATTAGGCGAAAAACACTTCATTCCTAATATAATAGAAGAAAAGAAAAAATATAGCTGGTCGCAAATGACCGAAAAATTTTTAGCTTTGTACCAAAAATTATAATTACGGATTTTAAAGCAAGCAACTATATATATGCATCATCAAAAAATTTCATCCATTATTAACGAATCAATTAAAGTAAAACAAGCCCTTATGGGGGATGCGCACTTAATTGCCCAAATTGATACAGTCGTTAAAGTGATCACCACCGCCTTTCAAAATGGCAATAGTGTTTATTTTGCAGGTAATGGAGGAAGTGCAGCGGATGCACAACATTTGGCTGCTGAATTTTCTGGTCGTTTTTATAAAGACAGAAAAGCATTGCCTTCTGAAGCATTGCATTGTAACACTTCTTATTTAACTGCTGTGGCAAATGATTATAGCTACGAAGTCATTTATGCAAGATTAATAGAAGGTATAACAAAACCAGGGGATGTATTAGTGGGCATAAGTACTTCAGGGAATTCTGGAAATATTGTTAAAGCATTTGAAATGGCTAAAACCAAGCAAGTCGTTACCATTGGATTTACTGGAGATAAAGGTGGTAAGATGAAAGAAATTTCAGACTACTTAATTAATGTTCCATCTAATGATACCCCACGAATTCAAGAGTCCCATATTTTAGTAGGACATATTATATGCGAATTAGTAGAAAGTAATATTTTTGGATAATTTCCGAATAAAATAAACAATTACATTTTGTCATTTAACTTATCAGATATCAACCCCAATTGGACACTATTTTTAGATAGAGATGGTGTAATTAATGTTGAAAAGGACAATGACTATATTAAAACCTGGAATGAATTTGAGTTTTACAATGAAAGTATTGAAGCCCTACCCATTTTAGCGAACTTATTCAAAACCATTGTTATTGCCACCAATCAAAAAGGTGTTGGACGTGGTATTATGACCGAATCTGATTTGATTCAAATTCATGAGAATATGTTGCGAACCATAGAAACCATCGGTGGCAGCATTGATCATGTATTTTATTGTACTGATATTGAAAACGACTCCATCAATCGTAAACCGCAACCAGGAATGGCCTTACAAGCTAAAGAAATGTTTCCTTCGATTGATTTTAGCACTTCAATCATGGTAGGTAACAGACCTAGTGATATGGCATTTGGTCGTAATGCAGGTTTACATACTGTATTTTTAGCCACAACCCATCCCGAAACTCCTTTCCCTGACCCAAGTATTGATTTTAGATTTAATAACCTTCTTGAGTTTGCAAATGCATTATCAAAATAATTTTAAGATAATGAAACAATTAATTTTAATTGGAGCAATACTTAGTTTATTACAAAGCAATGTTAAAGGGCAGACCATTTTCAATTACGATTCCACCGGGACACAATTACAAAAACTGGCTAGCCTTATACAGGAAGATACCATCCTTAGAAATCGATTAAATGCGGATAGTATTTTCACCAGAGCATTGGTACAAACCTTAAAAAATCCCTACTCCTTTAAGTTCAACTTTGACTCATTAACAGCGATTAAACATATTATTTCCCCTGATGGACGTTTTAAATTTTTTAGTTGGCAGGTGGACTTGGGTGACGGCACATATCGTCAAAGAGGCGCCATGCAACTTCCTACCAATGATGGACAACTGAAATTATTACCATTCTTTGACAATTCTGATTTTGTTCAAAATAATACACTAGGTGTGAATGACAGAAAAAAATGGATTGGTGCTATTTACTATGATATTATCCCAATACCATACAATGGAACAACCATTTATACCTTATTAGGATTTGATGAAAAAAACACCAGTGTGTCAAATAAAATAATTGAAGTAGTACGTTTTGAAAATGATGAACCCATTTTAGGTGGCGATTTTTTTAAATTCCCGTCGGATCCAACCTACCCCATCGGAGCCATTGATCGCTTTATATATAGTTTTAAAAAAGGCAGTAACGCTATAATAAAATACGAAAAATTACAAAATAGAATAATGATTTCTGAATTAGCCAGTACCGATAATGATTTAAAAAAACAGGAAACCTTGGTGCCCTCTGGTAATTTTAAATATTTTGCGTGGATGAATAATAAATGGGAATTATCTATTAAAGATGAAAATTCCTACAAAAAGAAATAAAAAAAGTCTACATAATTGCAGACTTTTTTTATCATATAAATCAGTGAGTGATTAATCTAATTTAAGTACTGCTAAAAATGCTTCCTGCGGAATTTCCACATTACCTATCTGACGCATTCTCTTCTTACCCTCTTTTTGCTTTTCTAATAACTTACGTTTACGGCTAATATCACCGCCATAACATTTGGCAGTAACATCCTTACGCATAGCACTAATATTTTCACGCGCAACTACTTTAGCACCAATGGCTGCTTGAATGGCAATTTGGAATTGTTGCTTGGTTAATAATTCTTTTAACTTCTCACAAAGTCGTCGTCCAAAATCCGATGCTTTCCCTCTATGAATCAATGCGCTTAAGGCATCTACCTTTTCCGCATTTAATAAAATATCCATCTTCACAATATCTGCGTCTCTGAAACCAATTTGAGAATAATCAAAGGAAGCATATCCTCTAGTTTGACTCTTTAGTTTATCATAAAAATCAAATACAATTTCCGTCATCGGCATTTCAAAAATCAATTCCACTCGAGTAGGTGTTAAATAGCTTTGATTCATTAATATACCACGCTTACTCAAACAAAGTGTAATGATATTTCCAATATAATCCGGAGAGGTAATGATTTGTGCACGAATATAAGGCTCTTCAATATGTTCAATCTTTACGGGATCGGGCATTTCAGAAGGATTATTCACAATTATTTTTTCACCTCTAGTAGTAAAGGCAATAAAACTAACGTTGGGTACTGTCGTAATTACTGTTTGATTAAACTCACGCTCCAATCGCTCTTGAATAATCTCCATATGAAGCAAACCTAAAAATCCACATCTAAAACCAAAACCCAAAGCTTGTGAAGTTTCTAATTCAAAAGTTAAAGAAGCATCATTCAATTGTAATTTTTCCATACAATCTCTGAGTTCTTCAAACTCATCTGTATTCACCGGATATATACCAGCAAAAACCATTGGTTTCACTTCTTCAAATCCATTAATCATGGGCCCAGGATTATTTGCAAGTGTAATAGTATCGCCTACTTTTACTTCCTTGGCAACTTTAATTCCTGTGATGATATAACCTACATCTCCTGCACGCACTTCTGCTTTTGGGGTCATCGCCAATTTTAACACACCCACTTCGTCCGCGTTATAATCTCTACCAGATGCAACAAAGCGAATTTTATCATTTTTCTTTAACACCCCATTCATAATTCGATAGTAAACAATAATACCTCTGAAGCTATTAAAAACACTATCAAAAATGAGCGCTTGCAATGGCGCTTCTGTATCTCCAACTGGTGCTGGGATACGCTCACAAATGGCTTGTAAAATTTCTTCAATACCAATACCTGAACGTCCACTGGCTAATAAAATATCTTCTTGCTTACAACCAATTAATTCAATAATTTGATCTGTCACCTCTGGAATTTTGGCACCATCCATATCAATTTTGTTGATGACAGGAATTATTTCCAAATTATTATCTAATGCCAAATATAAATTACTAATCGTTTGTGCTTGTATTCCTTGTGATGCGTCCACTAATAATAAAGCACCCTCACAAGCAGCTAATGCCCTACTTACTTCATAACTAAAATCCACGTGACCCGGTGTATCAATTAAATTGTAGGTATAGGTTACGCCTTTATGAATATAATTAATTTGAATCGCATGACTTTTAATCGTGATTCCTTTTTCACGCTCCAAATCCATATCATCCAAAACTTGGTTCATCATTTCTCTTTCCGTGATGGTTTTGGTGTGTTCTAACAAACGATCTGCCAAGGTACTTTTACCATGGTCAATATGAGCGATAATACAAAAGTTTCTTATGTTCTTCATGTAAGTGAAAATAGGCTTTAAAATCTATTGAAGTGCGTTTATGATTGCAGTGAATTCGGAAGCAATTAAAGAAGCGCCACCGACTAAACCACCGTCTACATCAGGTTGTGAAAATAATTCAACAGCATTAGCCGCTTTTACACTTCCCCCATACAAAATTGAAATTTGATTCGCGATATCCGCACCATATTTTGTTGCTAAAACAGATCTAATAAAAGCATGTATTTCCTGCGCTTGTGCACTTGATGCAGTTTTACCAGTGCCTATTGCCCAAATGGGTTCATAGGCAATTACTACTTTTAATAGTTGCTCCGGGGTCAAATGAAATAAGGAATTGATTAATTGTGTTTCCACAAAAGCATTTTGTGTACCCGCTTCTCTAATGGCTAAAGGTTCCCCGCAACAAAAAATGGGTTTACTATTGTTGGCTAATACTGCATTTACTTTTTCAGCTAATAAGGCATCTGATTCTGCGAAATATTCACGTCTTTCAGAATGTCCAATTACAATATGATTTACCCCAACCGATGAATACATGGGTGCCGATATTTCACCAGTGAATGCCCCATTTGTATTTTGATGGCAATTTTGTGCGGCTATAAAAACATTGGGTATTCCTTGAATTTGATGTATCGCATTTGCGATATATATGGCAGGGAGTGAAAATACAACTTGTTGATTATCAGCTAATTTAGGTAGCTTATCTAAAATATTTTTCAGCAAATCTTGTGCTTCTTGCTGATTTAAATTCATTTTCCAATTGGCTGCAGCTATTTGTTTTCTCATATTCTTATAACTATTTAAACACTAAAATTAGCGTTGCAAAGGTAGTTAAAAAATAGATGAATTTGTGGCAATTTATCAGTTTAAACAAGCTATTGCAAAAAACGTAAATTGAGTAAAATAAATGGTTTAGGAAGCTTTTTTATACAATTTTTGGAGTACCTGCTTTTCTTCTTCCGACATCACAAAACCTTTTAATTGTTTCCAATTTCCAATGTCTTCAATGGCCTTGTCAATTTGATATCCCGGAACAATACCCCATGTAAAATTGGGAATAAATTTAGGAAGCAAGCCATTCCCGAATATATTGGCACTTACACCTATATAACTACCTGTATTAATACTTGATTGAATGGCAAAACGACTATAATCACCCACGAGCATTCCCATTTTTTGACCTACGGTTTCCCAGATTTGTTTGGCCTCATTCCACATTTGAATGGGTCCTGCCGTATTTTTAATATTACTATTACAAGTGCCCGCACCTAAGTTGCACCAATGTCCAATGATACTATCTCCTAAATAACCTTCATGTCCCTTATTCGAAAAACCCATCAAAACTGAATTTTTAATTTCCCCGCCAGCCAAGCAATAAGGTCCAATGGTCGTTGCTCCATAAATACTAGTGTTCATTTTAACTACCCCCTTTTCCCCTAGAACAAATGGTCCTCGTATGGCAGTTCCTTCCATAATCATCGCATTTTTGCCAATATAAATAGGGCCAGTACTAGCGTTTAAAATTGCGCAATGCACTTCGGCACCTTTTTCAATAAATATATTTTCAGGCTGAATCACTTTATTGCTTGTGTCAATTTTTATACCTGTAACATGTTTCTTAACCCATGTAAAATCATTCTCAATAAACTTTGTATGTAATTGCAACATGCCAATCGCATCTTGCACAAACTCCCCTTTTTCAAAAGTAATGGGTGCAAAATTGCCTAATAATATTTTTTCAAAGGTTCTATCTTCAGAATAAGTTGCTATCCATTTTCCCGACTTGCTAATTATTTTTTCTCCTATTTTCAAATTTAAAATTGCTTCCACTAAATCAGTGGTTGGTATACAGGTCACATTTATAAAAATAGCCGCTTCTTTATTTTGTAAAAAATCACTGTTATCATATAATTTTTGCAAGTAGGGCGCCGTATAGATAGCAGTTTCTTTGTTTAACAAATGCTCCCATCTTTCTTGAAATGAGTAAATACCCATCCTAAATTGCGCAACCGATTGCGTCAAACTAAAAGGATAAAATTTTTCTCTATCCGCAATATCAACTAAAACAAACTGCATAGTATGCTTATTTATATGTAAAAGTAAAGCAAGTTTAAGGAAATTGCAGATCTTCCTTAACATATTCATTTAATGCTTATTTTTGGTGTATAAATTATCACATATGAAAATAGGTTATTTTGATTACCCTACTCCGGCCAATGAGCCTGTTTTATCTTATGCACCAGGAACACCTGAAAAATTAGCTTTGAAGAAAGCCCTCGCTAGTTTGAAAAGTAAAACAATGGATATACCCATGTACATTAATGGGAAAGCGGTACGTACCGGAAATAAAATTGCCATTCATCCGCCACACGAAATAAAACATACACTTGGCCATTTTCACATGGGTACAAAAAAACATGTGGATCAAGCCATTACAAGTGCATTAAAAGTGCGTAACACTTGGGCAGATATGTCCTGGGAATCACGTGCACATATATTTTTAAAAGCAGCAGATTTATTAGCCACCAAATACCGTTTTGAAATGAATGCGGCAACCATGCTTGGTCAAAGTAAAAATGCTTATCAAGCCGAGATCGATGCCGCATGTGAATTGATTGATTTTTTAAGATTTAACGTTCATTTTTTAAGTACAATATATAAGCAACAACCGGTTTCATCTCCTGGCATGCATAATAGAATGGAATGGCGTGGTTTGGAAGGATTTGTTTTAGCAATCACTCCTTTTAATTTTACAGCTATTGGTGGAAATCTTCCTGCATCAGCTGCTATGTGTGGCAATGTGGTTGTTTGGAAAGCAGCCAACACGCAAGTGTATTCAGCACAATTATTTATGCGAATTTTAAAAGAAGCGGGGCTCCCTGATGGCGTTATAAATTTAGTATATGTAGATGGGCCAACTATTGGTGCTAATTGTTTCTCCCATCCTGATTTTGCAGGTGTACATTTTACTGGATCAACAGGCGTATTTAATTATATGTGGAAACAAATCGGTGAAAATATTCCAAAGTATAAAACCTATCCAAGAATAGTAGGTGAAACAGGTGGTAAGGATTTTGTGATGGTACATCCAACAGCCGATGTGGATACTGTTGTTACAGCACTTGCAAGAGGCGCATTCGAATACCAAGGACAAAAATGTTCTGCTGCTTCTCGTGCTTATTTGCCAAAAAATATTGCACCTGCTGTGAAGGCAAAATTGGTGAAAGCAATCCAATCCATGAAAATGGGTACGGTGGAAGATTTTTCAAATTTTGTAAATGCAGTAATTGATGAAAAATCTTTTGACAATATTGCCAAATACATTAACAAGGCGAAGAAAGATAAAAAAGCAAAAATATTAGTAGGCGGAAACTTTAGCAAGAAAAATGGTTATTTCGTTGAACCTACCGTTATTGAAACCAGCGATCCAAAATATTTAACCATGTGCGAGGAAATATTTGGTCCAGTATTGACTATTTATGTTTACCCGACGAATCAATTTGAAAAAACATTGGATTTGTTGGACAAAACTTCTAAATACGCTTTAACGGGTGCCATCATCTCTCAAGACAGGGGCTCCATTAATTTGGCTACTGATAAATTACGTCACGCAGCAGGTAACTTTTATATCAATGACAAACCCACTGGAGCAGTGGTAGGTCAGCAACCATTTGGAGGCGCTAGGGCTTCTGGAACCAATGATAAAGCGGGTAGTATGTTAAATTTATACAGATGGTTAAGTGCTAGAACCATTAAAGAGACCTTTAACCCACCTACCGACTATAAATACCCATTTTTAAACGAGGCATAAGCTACTGGATTTAAGCTGTTTTAATTCAGAAATCTGTATATTTGCCCCTCAAATTAAAAGGACTGTGGCCCAAAAATTTTCTAAAGAAACCTACCTATACTGGTATGAATTGATGCAACTTATTCGTCAATTTGAATCCAAATCGGAGGAAATGTATAAAATGGCAGGAAAAATCAGAGGATTTTTCCATGTTTATAATGGACAGGAAGCCATAGCAGCTGGTTGTATGACCGCTACAAATCAAGAAGACCCATTTATTACTGCCTACCGTGACCATGGTTTGGCCTTGGCTAAAGGAATGAGTCCAAATTCCGCCATGGCGGAGTTATATGGTAAAGCGACTGGATGCTCTAAAGGAAAAGGTGGCAGTATGCACTTTTTCAGCAAAGAACACTACTTTTTTGGAGGACATGGTATTGTAGGCGCTCAAATAGGAACTGGTGCTGGATTGGCTTTTGCTGAACAATACAGAGGTTCAAAAAATGTTGTTTTGTGCTTTTTTGGAGATGGTGCTGCTAGACAAGGGATGTTGCATGAGGTATTTAATTTAGCCATGCTTTGGAAATTGCCTGTTGTATTTATTTGTGAAAACAATAATTACGCCATGGGTACTTCCATTGAAAGAACAAGTAATGTAATAGATATATACAAATTGGCGGATGCTTACGAAATGCCTGCAGATAAAATTGATGGTATGACTGCAGAAGCTGTTCATGAAGGTGTTGCGCGTGCGGTGAATAGAGCACGCCAAGGAGAAGGTCCTACTTTATTGGAAATGAAAACCTATCGTTACAAAGGTCATTCGGTATCTGATCCTCAAAAATACAGAACAAAGGATGAAGTAGAAGAATACAAAAACCAAGATCCAATCACCAAGGTAAGTAAAACTATTTTGGATAATAATTTTGCCACCGAAGCGGAATTAAAAGCAATTGATGATAAAATAACTTTGATTGTGGATGCTTCCGTTAAGTTTGCTGAAGAAAGTCCTTGGCCTGATGATAGTGAAGTATACAAAGATGTTTACATTGATCAAAATTATCCATTCATTGTTGACTAATAAAGTAGAAAAAATTATAAAATAATAATATGAGCGAGTTACAAAAAGAAAATCACCCATTTTTAGATTTCGTCAGTAAAAATAAAAAGGCATTAACATATACAGTTACAGCAATTGCTATTGCTTTAGTTGCGTTTTTTGGATACACTGAATTGTATCAAAAACCAAGAGAAGAAAAAGCAGCTGATGCAATGTTTACTGCAGAAAAATATTTTGCAATGGATTCTTCTAGTCTTGTGTTAAATGGAGATGGTCAAAGCAAAGGTGTTTTATATATCATCAAAGAATTTGGTGGTACAAAAGCTGCTAACCTTGCAAAATATTATGCTGGTATTAGTTACTTCAGAATGAATGATTTTAACAAGTCAGTAGAATACTTAAAGGATTTTTCTACTTCAGCGAAACAAGTTCAAGCAATCGCTTATGGTACTATCGGAGATGCTTACAGCGAATTAAAAAATACAGACGAAGCGTTGAATTATTACAAAAAGGCGGGCGGGCATTTCCCGGACGACGAAGCTATTAGTTCAGAATACTTATACCGTGCCGCTTCCCTATTAGAATTAAATGGCAAAGCGGATGAGGCGGTAGAAATTTTCAAAGAAATCAAAAGCAAATATCCTAAATCTGAAAAAGGATTGATGGCAGATAAGTTCATCAAT
>CAJBLA010000071.1 GCA_903953815.1 uncultured Bacteroidota bacterium
AGAATATCCTCTTGCTTCAAAAGTGGCTCTTAATCCACCATTTGGAAAGGAAGATGCATCTGGTTCTTGTTGTATTAAAGCAGCGCCATCAAATTCTTCAATAGCAGTGCCATCCGATTTTAATGTAAAAAATGAATCATGCTTTTCAGCAGTTGCGCCACTCAATGGTTGAAACCAGTGGGTAAAATGCGTTACGCCTTTACTCTCTGCCCATGATCTTAATCCTGTTGCAATTTGGTTAGCTACAGCACGATCAATTTTTTTTGCGACTTTATTGCTATTCACTAAACTTTTATAAGCTTCATC
Organism: uncultured Bacteroidota bacterium; assembly: GCA_903953815.1. Taxonomy (GTDB): domain Bacteria; phylum Bacteroidota; class Bacteroidia; order Chitinophagales; family Chitinophagaceae; genus Sediminibacterium. Next base: position 307 of record CAJBLA010000071.1, read on the forward strand.
ACTTAAATATTCTCTTGCTGTTTTTAATGTAAAAACACTTTCATTAAAAATGGTCGTGATTTTATGTGCATTAACATTGGGTGTGGGTGTTACAACATGACTTACATGTTTAACGGCCTCGGTTCTTAGTGACATATACGATTAAATTTTATATTAGCAATTGAACAAAGGTAGGGGCAATAAGCTAGGAGTAATCAACAAAAAATCCCCCAAATTGGGGGATTTTGATCAAAAACCTGTACGATTGCGAACTTAAGTCAATTTTAAACCTAATTATTAAATCTTAAACTTTTGCAGTTTTTACTGTTTTGATAATTCTAGCAGCTACTTTATAAGGGTCAGCAGCAGAATTTGGACGACGATCTTCTAACCATCCTTTCCAACCTTTTTCTACCGCACCAATTGGGATACGGATACTCGCACCTCTATCAGATACCCCGAAAGAGAAATCATGGATACTTGCTGTTTCATGTTTACCCGTTAAACGTAAATGGTTATCTGCACCATAAACATCAATATGCTCTTTTACAAATGGACGGAATGCTTCACAAATTGTATCATAAGTTTCTTTCTTACCACAAGTTCTTAAAGTGGTGTTAGAGAAATTCGCATGCATACCTGATCCATTCCAATCTAAGGTGCCCAATGGTTTACAATGCCAGTTAATGGATACGCCATAAGTCTCACCAATTCTTTCTAATAAGTAACGTGCAATCCAAATTTGATCACCTGCTTCTTTTGCACCTTTTGAAAATATTTGGAATTCCCATTGTCCTGCAGCCACTTCTGCATTAATTCCTTCAATGTTCAAACCCGCGTCAATACAAGCGTCTAGATGTTCTTCAACAATATTTCTTCCGTATGCATTTTTAGCACCTACTGAACAATAGTAAGGTCCTTGTGGTCCAGGATATCCTCCTTCAGGAAAACCTAATGGTTTATCAGTTGCAGGATTCCATAAAAAATATTCTTGCTCAAAGCCAAACCAAAAATCATTATCATCATCTTCAATAGTCGCTCTTCCGTTTGTAGGATGAGGGGTACCATCTGAACTTAATACCTCACACATCACTAAGTAAGCGTTTTTGCGTTGTGGATCCTTGCAAATAAAAACAGGTTTTAATAAACAGTCACTTGAACCTCCAGGGGCTTGCTCGGTAGATGATCCATCAAAACACCAAACATCGCAGTCAGCTAATTTGCCACTGAAATCTTTTTCAACTTTTGTCTTACTTCTTAATGACTGTGTTGGTTTGTAACCATCTAGCCAAATGTACTCTAATTTAGAAACTGCCATAGGGTAGGAAATTTAATATTAATAAATAAAATATATGTTTAAAAAGATATTTTTTATACGGATTTGAGCGAAAATATATAAGAATATTAAAAAAGTAAAATTTAAAACTTAAAAATTTTAAGTTTTTTCCATAATATATTAACATTAAAATAATTAATAATATTATAACGCGTACAAAAGATTGATTATCAATAAATGCATATTCATTGAAGTGGATACACATTTTAGTTGGGTATATGTTGGTAAATCAAGCAAATGCTTAAGGGGTCATTTTGTACCTTCGCGTCATCATAAAACGAATAATCCCATCCGAATGGAAATTACAGTCAAAACAGCGCAACAACTTAGATTAACGCCTGATGAATTTGAAAGCATCAAACAAAAATTAGGTCGTACACCCAACTTTACGGAGCTATGTGCTTTTAGTGGTATGTGGAGTGAGCATTGTAGTTATAAAAATTCCATTAAGTGGTTAAAAACTTTGCCACGTGATGGTGGTAGAATGTTAGTGGCTGCTGGTGAGGAAAATGCGGGATTAATGGATATCGGAAATGATTATGGAGTGGTATTTAAAATTGAAAGTCATAATCACCCAAGTGCGTTGGAACCATTTCAAGGTGCTGCAACAGGTGTGGGTGGAATTCAAAGAGATATTTTTACGATGGGTGCGCGTCCCATTGCTTCCTTAAATAGTTTACGTTTTGGAAAATTGACCGATGCGAAAACAAAAAGATTACTAGCCGGCGTAGTACACGGTATTGGACATTACGGAAACTGTTTTGGTGTTCCAACAGTGGGAGGTGAATTATAT
>CAJBLA010000072.1 GCA_903953815.1 uncultured Bacteroidota bacterium
GCACCTTTATCATCTACCAAAATTGTTTTTACTCCTGGTAGTGGATAGGTTGCCCAGCCTGGTTTTCCAGGGGTAATGCCTGCCATATTGGAAATCATGATACCACCAGTTTCTGTTTGCCACCAAGTGTCAACAATAGGACATTTTTTCTTTCCGATATGTTCATCATACCAATGCCATGCTTCCTCGTTGATCGGTTCTCCAACGGTACCTAACACTTTCAAGCTACTTAAATCATGTCCTTGCACTGGACCTAATCCAAATCCCATTAAGGAGCGAATTGCAGTAGGCGCGGTATATAAAATATTTACTTTAAACTTATCAATAATATCCCAGAACCTTCCAGCATCCGGGAATGTAGGAATCCCCTCAAACATTAAGGAAGTACCTCCTGCGCTTAACGGCGCATAAACAATATAGCTGTGTCCTGTAATCCATCCGATATCTGCAGTACAAAAGAAGATATCATTGGGCTGGTATTGAAAAACATTTACAAAAGTATAATTGGTATACACCATATATCCAGCAACACTATGCACCACGCCTTTTGGTTTTCCAGTGGAACCAGAAGTGTATAATATAAATAATGGATCTTCTGCATCCATCTCAGCAGCGTCAACATGTGTGATGCCTTGTGATTCTACTTTTTTAATTTCATCCTCCCACCAAACATCACGGCCTTTTAACATGGATACTGCTGTTCGGGTACGTGTGCAAACAATAACGCGTTTCATTGTTTTATTTCCGATCAGTGCATCATCAATGACGGACTTTAATGGAATATCTTTTGCACCACGATAAGCGCCATCACAGGTGATAATAAATTCAGCTTGTGCATCCTCTAGTCTGTCCGCAATACTTTGTGCAGAAAAACCGCCAAAAATAACACTATGTATTGCGCCAATGCGCGCGCAAGCCAAGACGGCAATGGCTAGTTCAGGTATCATGCCCATGTAAATACAAACACGGTCACCTTTTTTTACGCCATTATTATAAAGCACTTGTGCAAATTGACAAACTTTTAAATGCAGTTGTTTGTAGGTAATAATGCGATGGTGTTCCTCTGGATCATTCGGTTCCCAAATTAATGCGGGCGTATCGCCTTTTTTTTCAAGATGTCGATCAATACAATTTTCGGTAATATTTAATTTTCCGCCTTTGAACCATTCAATTTTTGGGTCCTTAAAATTCCATTCAGAAACAGTATCCCATTTTTTTCGCCAAGTAAAATTTTCGGCAATAGCACCCCAAAATTTTTCAGGCTGTTCAATACTTTTTTTATAGGCTTCGTGGTAGTCGTCTAAATTTTTAATTTGGTAAGGGTAGCTCATAGGAATCGTTGAATAAATAATGATACTCAAATTTACATTTTTCAGTTTAAATTATTAACTTGAATATTCACTTGAAAACAACTTAATTTATGATTCAAGAAAAAAAGCAAAGTGGCATCGCTTTTGTTATTGGGGCTTCTTCGGTAGGTACCTTAATTGAATGGTATGATTTTTACATATTTGGTATGTTGGCCACCATCATTTCAAAACAATTTTTCCCTGCAGATGCAGGAACCGCAGCGCTATTAAGTACTTTGGCCATTTTTGCAGCAGGCTTTATCGTTCGACCTTTTGGGGCGTTGGTTTTTGGAAGATTAGGCGATTTGATCGGTCGTAAACACACTTTTTTATTGACATTAGTGATCATGGGAGGGTCCACTTTTGCGATTGGACTTGTGCCAGGCTACGCAACTATTGGATGGGCTGCACCTATTTTAGTATTAATTCTACGTTTATTACAAGGATTGGCTTTGGGAGGGGAATATGGTGGCGCAGCTACTTATGTGGCTGAACACGCGCCCAAAGGACAAAGGGGTTTTTGGACAAGTTGGATTCAGACTACGGCTACACTTGGTTTGTTTTTAGCCTTAGGGGTTATCATATTTATTAGGTCAAGTCAAGGAGTTGAAAAATTTAGTGCAGAGTGGGGTGGATGGAGATATCCTTTTTGGATTTCCTTATTGTTGGTGGGGGTGTCTATTTTAATTAGAATGCGCATGAGTGAGTCGCCCATGTTTTCAAAATTAAAAACTGAGGGTAAAACTTCAGTCAATCCACTAAAGGAAAGTTTTGGACATAAGGGAAATTTTAAAATGGTTTTGTTGGCTTTATTTGGCGCTGTGATGGGACAAGGCGTAGTTTGGTATACGGGGCAGTTTTATGCGCAAAGTTTTATTGAAACAGTTTGTAAAGTTGAATTTATACAATCACGAAATTTAATGTTGTGGGCGATATTAATGGCGACACCTTGCTTTGTTTTATTTGGTTGGCTGAGTGATAAAGTGGGAAGAAAATGGATCATGCTCATTGGAATGTTGGCGGCAGTGTTAACTTATAGACCTATTTACAAACAATTTTTAAGTTTAACGAATGCGAAAAATAGAATTGAAAAAATTGATTTATCCAAAACCACTGTAAGTGAACCAAAAGTGGTGACTGATGCGAAGGAGGCTACTAAAATATATGTTATACAAACATTCGATACCGCATACACGGATGGTGCACATTTCAAATATATCAAAACGGACACCTTACATTTAACCGCAGCATATGATGCCAATTTGAAAATTGATGCATTGAATCCAAGTTTAGTTGTTTCAAAATCGGTGAAGCCAAATGTAGTGATTGAAAAAACAATGGATGATGCTACTTATTGGAATTTAATCTGGTTAGTGTTTATACAAATTGTTTATGTAACTATGGTGTATGGTCCAATTGCTGCATTCTTAGTGGAGATGTTCCCTACAAAAATTAGGTATACTTCCATGTCATTGCCTTACCATATTGGTAATGGGGTGTTTGGCGGATTAGTACCTTTTTTAGGAACATTGATTGTTGAGTTTACCAAATCGCCGGAATCGCCCATGGGAGATGCGTTGGCTGGATTATGGTATCCAATAGGGGTGGCCAGTGTTTGTTTAATTATTGGCGTGTTTTATTTAAGTAACAAAATTGATAAAAATGTAATGGACTAGCTTAATCAAATAAGCAATTCAATTACTAAAAATAGAATCATTATGAATACAGTTAAAAAATTATTAGGTTATGTGTGGATGTTAATGGCACCTGCCTTAATTTGTTTTTTAGTTTACCAAGCAGTGGAAAAAATTTCGGCAGCATCTGAAATACAAAGAGCAAATGTTGCGTTACAATGGGTGATTATATTACTTGTATTTACACCTATTTGTGTTGGTTTTTTCATTTTCGGAAAATATGCAAGTGCGAATGAGTATGCGCATTTGCCTGAATCATCTAACGAGATAGAATAAGTATTTTATAGTCATTTAAGGATTGTTACTTATTTTTGAACATGTCTTTAACAGTAAGTCAAATAAGTAAAACTTTTGGCGCGTCAATCGCAGTCGACAATATCTCCTTCACGATTCATACAGGGGAGGTAGTTGGTTTTTTAGGTCCCAATGGTGCTGGAAAATCAACCACAATGAAAATGATCGTCGGCTTTTTACAAGCAGATAAAGGAACCATTGCTTTGAATGGAATTAGTTACGAACAAGATGCAGTCAAGTATAAAAAAATGATTGGCTACCTGCCTGAATCCAATGCTTTATATGAGGATATGTATGTGAAGGAATATTTAAGTTTTATTGCAGCTGGGCATGAGATTAAAAATCCAACCAATCGCATTCAGGAAGTGATTGAACAAACAGGATTAGGTTTAATGCAGACTAAAAAAATTAATCAGCTCTCAAAAGGTTATAAGCAAAGGGTTGGAATGGCGGCTGCAATTATTCATGCCCCGATACTTTTAATATTGGATGAGCCTACCGCAGGATTGGATCCCAATCAATTAACTGAAATAAGAGCACTGATTAAATCTTTAAGTGCAAATGCAATGATTCTATTTTCAACACATATTTTACAGGAAGTGACCGCCATATGTGATCGAGTGTTAGTATTAAACAAGGGAAAATTGGTGGCAAATGATCGTATTGCCGATTTAGCGCAAAAACACGAAGCAGGATTGGAAGAAATTTTCAAAATGCTTACCCATTAAAAAAAAGGATGTAAATTGCGGTCTCCAATTGGTATATACCTATTTTAGAAATTAATAAGCAATATTTATGAGTTACATTATTGAAGTTCATGCAAGACAAATTTTAGACAGTCGCGGTAATCCAACCGTTGAAGTGGACGTATTAACAGATGAAGGAGCGATGGGTCGTGCGGCTGTGCCAAGTGGTGCAAGCACTGGCATCCATGAAGCAGTAGAGTTAAGAGATAACGATAAAAAAAAGTATGTAGGTAAAGGCGTTATTAAAGCGGTTAAAAATGTAAATGATCATATTGCAAAAGCTATTGAAGGTTTTGATGTTAGTGCACAGGCGGCGATTGATCAAATAATGATCGAATTAGACGGAACACCTAACAAAGGTAAATTAGGTGCAAATGCAATTTTAGCGGTAAGTATGGCGGTAGCAAAAGCGGCTGCGGAAGAAGCAAATTTGCCTTTATACAGATACATTGGTGGAACAAATGCAAAAACATTACCCATACCAATGATGAATATTGTAAACGGGGGTGCGCATGCTGATAATAAGATTGATTTTCAAGAATTTATGGTGATGCCTATTGGAGCACCTAATTTTAGTGAAGGCTTGCGTTGGGGGGTTGAAATTTTCCATCATTTAAAATCGGTATTAAAGAAAAAAGGATTTAGTACGAATGTGGGTGATGAGGGTGGATTTGCACCAAATATCCAAAGCAATGAGGAAGCCATTGAAACCGTGCTTGAAGCAATTCATGCTGCAGGATATAAAACTGGATCTCAAATCGCTATAGCAATGGATGCGGCAAATAGTGAATTATGGGATGCGAAAAAGAAAAAATATGTTTTCCATAAAAGTTCTGGAAAGGAATTAAGTAGCGACCAACTGGTGAAGTATTGGGAGAAATGGGTGAAACAATACCCAATTATTTCCATTGAAGATGGTATGGCTGAGGACGATTGGAATGGTTGGAAGGCATTAACACAAGCGATTGGCGATAAGTGTCAACTAGTAGGGGATGATTTATTTGTGACCAATGTGGATCGTTTACAAATGGGGATTGATAAAAAAATCGGGAATGGTTTGTTGGTGAAAGTGAATCAAATAGGCACTTTGACGGAAACCATCAATGCGGTTACTTTGGCGCAACACAATGGTTATAACACGATTATGTCACATCGCAGTGGTGAAACTGAAGATACCACGATTGCTGATTTAGCAGTGGCTTTAAATTGTGGTCAAATTAAAACCGGATCGGCTTCAAGAACCGATCGTATGGCTAAATACAACCAGTTAATTAGAATTGAAGAAGCATTAGGCGAAACGGCAATTTACCCTAAAGGGAAAGTAAAGTTTGGCAACAAATAGTTAAAAGGCTTTTAATTTTAAAGTCTTTATCATAAAAGGTTGGCGTATTATTAGAACTACACTAATTTTACTTCAACCTTTTTTTTATGCAATTTTTGAAAAAAATAACCCCTTTTATTGCCAATCGATATTTTGTCGTGGCCGTTGGTTTTTTTGTGTGGATGCTATTTTTTGATCAAAGAGATTTTTTTCAGCAAAGCCAAAGGACTGGGGAGTTAAAAAAAGTAGAAGCTGCTAAAAAATATTACCAAGATGAAATTGAAAAAACAAAGAAGCAGTTAAATAATTTGCAAAACAATCCTGCCTCCGTTGAAAAATACGCACGTGAAAGATATTTATTAAGACGTGAGGGGGAAGAGGTTTATTTGTTTGAAGATACCATGCCTGCACCCACAAAAAAATGACAAAGAAGGAAAGGTATTTACAAGTACTCAATTATTTTCAGCAACAAATGCCGATTGCTGAAACGGAATTAACGTATGAAAGTCCATTTCAATTATTGGTGGCTGTTATTTTATCAGCACAATGCACGGACAAACGCGTTAATGAAACCACACCGTCAATTTTTAAAAAATTTCCTTCACCTGAGACCATGGCATTCGCCGAGTTTGATGACTTATTTCCTTTGGTAAAAAGTATTTCCTATCCAAATAATAAAACGAAGCACTTAATTAGGATGAGCCAGCTTTTACTGGAAAATTTTAATGGTGAAGTGCCCATGACCATTGAGGCATTGGTTACCCTCCCTGGGGTGGGTCGCAAAACGGCCAATGTAATTACGAGTGTCATTGATCAACAGCCCAATATGGCCGTGGATACGCATGTATTTAGGGTGAGCAGAAGAATTGGCTTGGTGCCCATGACGGCAACGACACCTTTGGCGGTAGAAAAAGAATTAATCAAACATATCCCAACCCAGCAAGTACATACCGCGCATCATTGGCTGATATTACATGGTAGGTACATCTGTTTGGCAAGAAGTCCAAAATGTGGGTCGTGCGGCATTCTTGCATTTTGTAAAGAAGGCACTAAAAACAAAAAAGCTTCCTCCGAATAATCGAAGAAAGCTTTTTAAATATTTAAAAAGTATCCTTAGAATAACTTTTCTATTTCCGCTACTAATTCATGTTTTGCAATTGGGCTACCCATGATTCTATTAAATCCTTTTGCGTCAATAAAATATTTGTCTCTAATAATTTTAATCAATTGGCCATTATTAATTTCAGGAATTAATACGGTCTCGTAGTTTTTCAAAATCTCACCTAAATTTTTAGGGAAGGGACGCATATATTTTATATGTGCATGACTCACATCTTTTCCTTTTTCTTGTAATTCTTGAACTGCACTTTTAATAGTACCGTATGTTGATCCCCAACCTACGACCAATACTTTTCCTTTTTCTTTTCCGCTATCAATAGTTTGTAAAGGAATGTAATCTGCAATTTTCTCTACTTTCGCTTCTCTTGTTTTTACCATGAATTCATGGTTATCAGAATCATAGCTTACATTACCTGTTTCCGCTTGTTTTTCCAAACCACCAATTCGGTGTTCAAATCCTGGTGTACCAGGTATGGCCCAAGGTCTAGCTAATTTTTCATTTCTTTTATATGGAAGAAATTTTTCTTCCCCTTCATCTAAACTAGTTTTAAATTGTACATCTATTTTAGGAAGGTCACTAGCATTAGGGTATTTCCATGGCTCAGCACCATTGGCAATATAACCGTCACTTAATAAAATAACTGGTGTCATGTGTTGCAGTGCAATACGCACAGCTTCAAATGCCATTTCAAAACAATCACTTGGCGTTGATGCTGCAATTACCGGAATAGGTGCTTCCCCATTTCTTCCATAATAAGCCTGCATCAAATCACTTTGTTCTGTTTTGGTTGGCAAACCTGTTGAAGGTCCACCTCTTTGAATATTTACAATGACTAATGGTATTTCCAACATCATCGCTAATCCAAGGGCTTCTGTTTTCAAAGCCATACCTGGTCCTGAAGTGGTTGTTAAACCAATAGAACCACCGTAGCTTGCACCAATAGCTGCAGAAATACCTGCGATTTCATCTTCCGCTTGGAAAGTACGAATACCAAAGTTTTTATACTTACTTAATTCATGTAAAATATCGGTAGCCGGTGTAATTGGATAAGATCCTAAAAATAAGGGTAGGCCACTTTTTTGAGAACCTGCAATTAATCCCATTGATAAAGCTTGGTTACCCATAATACTACGGTAATGACCAGGCTCCATTTTAGATTTCTCTACCTTATATCTAGTGGTAAATAATTCTGCGGTTTCACCATAAAAATAACCCGCTTTTAATACGTCCACGTTACTATTAAAAATGGTTGGTTTTTTACCAAACTTATCTTTTAAAAATTCAATCGTTGTTTCCAAGTTTCTATTGTAAATCCAATAGATCAAACCTAGTACAAACATATTCTTCGCACGGTCTCTTTCTTTATTTCCTAATTCAGTATATTCTTTTAAAGCTTCACGTGTTAATTTGGTAACATCTACTTTCACCAATTCATAACCATCTAAACTGCCATCTTCCAATGGATTCACGCCATCAGTATAAGCGGCTAATCTTAAGTTTTTGGTATCAAAACCTTCCAAGTTTGCAATAATCTTTCCGCCTTTTTTTAATCCCTTTAAATTTACTTTTAAAGCAGCTGCATTCATAGCAACTAAAACATCACAAACATCACCAGGTGTGTATACACGATTTGAACTAAAGTGAATTTGAAAACCACTCACGCCAGGAACGGTTCCTAATGGCGCTCTAATTTCTGCAGGGAAGTCAGGAAAAGTTGCTAAGTCAATACCTAATAGTGCGGTATTGTTTGTGAATTGCTGACCTGTTAATTGCATACCGTCACCACTATCACCAGCAAACTTTATTACCACATCCTGTAAAACCACTTCATTTTGCATATAATCTTAAATTTGAGCACGAAGGTACAAATCGTCGGCTTAAAATGGCTATTTTTTGACATTTTATTCTGCTTTTCTAACCTAACTATGCGGCTTCAATCACAGCCCTTATGCCCTTTGCCCTGGTTTTTTATTACTTCATCGCTTTTTTAGGGAATATTAGTCCTTTTTAGATGTGAAATTAACCGGAATTCGCCCCAAAACAGGAATAAATCAGGGGGGTAAAACGCTGCAACCGATTTGGCAATTAAAACCACTTACTTGAGTTTTGATGATGGTCGCTTAACTAATTCCAAAAATTAAGCTTGTGATATTTAATACATAATCATATGTTTTGTGCAGCTGCAGACTCCTTGAAATTGGAAAAGTTTATTCAATTACTAAAACAAAGGGGAAGGTATCGTTTTAGAAAGCGCACCCAATATCCAGGCTTAAAATTACCCTAGGCTTTACTTGGATTAACTTTTTTTTAGATATTTAGTTAAAACTATTGTGTATTTTTGAATCATTAATAAAATCCATTAATTATGGCAACGTTTAAATCTAGTAATCCAACGCTAACTGCAAAAATTTTTGATAAAAGTTTGCATGAAAATGCGAGTGCATTTGGTGTGATGAGTATTCGCGGCACAATGAATAAGTTTGGATTTTTATTATTGATGGTGATGGCTTCGGCGATGTATGTTTGGAATATTTATTCTGAAGGCAATGTGTCAACGGCAACCACTTTAATGTTAGCGGGAGCTATTGGTGGCTTTGTTTTAGCAATTGTGATGATGTTTAAACCTACTTGGGCTGGTTATATTGCACCTGCTTATGGAATTTTAGAAGGGTTGTTTATTGGCGGTATCAGTGCATTTTTTAATGCCATGTTTCAAAAGTCATATCCAAATATTGTATTGCATGCCGTGGGCTTAACCTTGGGTGTTGCATTAGCGATGTTTTTATTATACAATTTTAGAGTGATCAGTGTGACCAATCGTTTACGTTCCATTATTATGTCAGCGACCTTGGGTATCGGTTTGTTTTATTTAATTGTTTGGATATTGGGCATGTTTGGCGTAGATATGGGATTTGCATTTGATAGCTCTCCATTAAGTATTGGCATAAGTTTATTTATTGTGGGAATTGCTGCATTAAACTTGCTTTTGGATTTTGACTCTATTGAAAAAGCGGCCGAAATGGGGGCACCAAAGTACATGGAATGGTATAGCGCTTTTGGTTTGTTAGTTACTTTAGTATGGTTATACCTTGAAATTTTGAGATTATTAAGCAAGTTGAATTCGAGAGATTAATCCCAACCTGCTTTTATAATATTTACAGTCCCGGGTAGAACACTCGGGACTGTTTTTTTATAGCTACCTACTTTATATGAAAGCAGTAACACAGATGCGTTGATTTATTCAATGAATTCATTTTTTAGCTGTTATTAAAAATGGTAAATTTGAATCACAACCCAGTATTCCATGAATTTTAAGCGCGGAAAATTAGATAATGACCAGCTAATTCATTTTTATCGCTCCTTGCTTTTGCCAAGAATGATAGAGGATAAAATGCTTGTATTATTAAGACAAGGGAAAATTGGCAAATGGTTTAGTGGGATTGGGCAGGAAGCGATTTCAGTTGGTGCCACTTTAGCCATGGAAAAAAATGAATGGATCCTGCCTTTACATCGAAACTTAGGGGTATTCACTTCTCGAAATATGCCATTAGCAAATTTATTTAATCAATGGCAGGGCAATGCGTCAGGTTATTCTAAGGCAAGGGAACGCAGTTTTCATTTTGGTAGTAAGGCACATTATATATGTGGGATGATTTCACACTTGGGTCCGCAATTGGCCATTGCTGATGGTATTGCGTTGGCGTATCAACAAAGAGGACAGTTAAAAGCAACACTCGCCTTTACGGGTGAAGGAGGAACGAGTGAAGGCGATTTTCATGAAGCATTAAATGTAGCAGCTGTTTGGGGACTTCCTGTAATTTTTCTAATAGAAAATAATGGTTATGGATTAAGCACACCCGCCAATGAACAATACCATTGTGAGTATTTAGTAGATCGCGCTAAAGGTTATGGCATGGAAGGTGAGCGTATTGATGGAAATAATATTTTAGAAGTGTATCAAACGATACAGCGTGCTAGGGAGTATTGTATCAATACGCAAAGGCCTTATTTGATTGAGTGTACAACTTTCAGAATGCGCGGACACGAGGAAGCCAGTGGTGTAAAATATGTTCCGAAAAATTTAATGGAACAATGGTCTCGCAAAGATCCCATTAAAAATTACGAACAATTCTTGGTGCAGGAAAAAGTACTCACCGAAATGCAGGTAGCAACCATACGCAATGAAATTAAAGATCACATTGATGCTGAATTAAACGATGCAATGCAACCCCAATCTTTTGATATTTCTATTGATCAGGAATTAGCAGATGTGTTTGCAGTTGATGAAGGAAGTACCATTACGCACTATGAAAAATTGAATCATCCAATTTTAAATTCAAAGCGATTTATTGAGGCAATATCGGAGGCGTTAAAACAAGCGATGGTATTATATCCTGAATTAATTTTAATGGGTCAGGATATTGCAGAATATGGCGGTGCTTTTAAAGTAACCGAAGGATTTGTTACGCAGTTTGGAAAACAACGCGTTCGAAATACACCCATATGTGAGAGTGCTATAGTAGGTGCCGCACTTGGTTTAAGTTTAGAAGGAATTAAGTCGGTGGTTGAAATGCAGTTTGCTGATTTTGTTTCTGTTGGGTTTAATCAAATCGTAAATAATTTAGCTAAAATAAATTATAGGTGGGGACAAAATGCAGATGTGGTAATTCGAATGCCTACAGGTGCAGGTGTTGGCGCAGGTCCATTTCATTCGCAATCCAATGAGGCATGGTTTACCCATGTGCCAGGATTGAAAGTAGTATATCCTTCCAATCCAGTGGACGCGAAAGGCTTATTGATGGCTGCTATCGCAGACCCAAATCCAGTTTTATTTTTTGAACATAAAGCATTGTATCGAAGCATAAGTGCTGAGGTGCCAGATGAATACTATCAAATTCCAATGGGGAAAGCAAAGTTGGTGACTGAAGGTGAAGATGCTTGTATCATTACTTATGGGATGGGTGTTATTTGGGCGCAGCAATACCAAGAAAATCATCCAGCAGTCGCTATCAGCATATTAGATTTACGCAGTTTAGTTCCTTTGGATCATGAAGCGATTCGTGAAGTTGTTAAAGCAACAGGTAAGGTTTGTGTTTTACATGAAGATAATTTAACAGGAGGCATTGGCGGTGAAATCAGTGCCTGGATTTCAGAACATTGTTTTGCATATTTGGATGCACCCATTATGCGTTGTGCCTCACTAGACACACCGATTCCTTTTAATTTGGAATTAGAAAAACAATACCTAGCCAATAGTAGACTAGAAGAAACGATGCAGCGATTACTTAGTTATTAA
>CAJBLA010000073.1 GCA_903953815.1 uncultured Bacteroidota bacterium
CAAAACGGTTCATCCATTAAGTTTGTTGGCATTTCAACAACAAGTGGAACAAGCTGCATTTTTAGTAGGCGGTGGATTGCAAGTTGCACCAGCGGCAAGGCTGGTAGATTTTTGCACCAATAAATTATCCGACACCTTACCGGATGCAAGTTATTTGCCTGGATTATTGTCGGCACCTTTACAAAAAGTATTACCCGATTTTGTACACAAAACTTTGCAGGAAGGATTTAAGGCATTTGGGAAAAAGATGAAAGGCTATTACACCAATGATGCCATTGTGGTGGCCACTGAAAGTCGTACTTCCTCACCTGTGCGTATTCCAAGAGATGCAGAAACATTAACACATCCGCAAATAAAAAATTTATACCCTTGTGGAGAAGGTGCTGGTTATGCAGGCGGTATTGTAAGTGCAGCGATGGATGGACAGAAAATCGCCCAGATCATTGCACAGAAAAACTTCAATTAAAAATTTAGCGCTACGCTTAATCGTTTGCTTTAGGCTTACCTTTTTTTGATATTAATAAGCTATCCTGTATTAATCTATTGCTCTTAAATGATTTTAATTCTGCAGATAAATTAAGGGAGATGTCTCTGGTAATAAAACTAGGCTTACCCGCATTTACCCAAGCAGTATACCAAAAATCTGAAAGCATATTTGCAGAAGCAATCAATTGATTATTAATAGTTCCGCCCAATGCATCGGCATAAGCCTCCGCAAACTCCTTGGTGTACATTCTGGTATTTTTACCATAGTACATTTGCATTTTATACTTTTGCTCAGGTGTAAATGATTTAGAAACTTCAATTTCTTTTGCAAACATTTCTGGAAGTAAAGCGTAGGCTTTACGAATATCAGACCATAAAGCTGCTTCTGGATTTTTTAAATACTTCGCTTTATGTGGATTATACAATTGGTATTGATCAATACGTAAACTAGGAATAAAAGATTCCCATAAACTATGCATTCCTTTTTGACCAGACAATTGACCATCATAATTATTAGTGATATGCAAAGGCACATGTAAGTCGCCCAAATAATGCCCTAAATCAGCTGCATAAAATAGAATACTATCCTTGTTTTTAGATTTAAATGCACTCGTTAGTTTTTCTAAACTCATCATTACATAATAAGGACCATATCCATGTTTATCTAAAGTATCAAATGAATATTTTTTAAGTGCTGACGCCCAATCCATTGGCATTTCATTAATTGAATTTGGGCCGTATTCCTCTATATCAATAATATGTTTGCTTGCTTCAGTTTTATCGGTATTTTTTCGATTATCCGCTCTCGGTGCATTTTCTACCAAATATTCCATGTCCTGGTGAAAGAAAGATTGTAAAGGCGCAGGCAAACTGTATATCGCAATTTGATTAATGGTGCGGTGCACTAAAAAGCCCCAGCTACTTAGCCCAAAAAATAATATGGCAACAACAAAAAGATAGACTGATTTCCTTGTATTGAAAATATTTGAGCGCATACACTAAATTTTGCTCGAAGATAGCCTATTATCCCCTTTTATAACCGCTTCAAGGTTAAATTTTCCATTTGATAAATTGAGGCATCGATTGTGAAAAAATGAGTTTAATTTTGAATCAAATTGAAAAATATGGATCCGCTATTACGTTTGTCAAATTTAAAAAAATATTATGCTACCCAAAAAGCGGTAGACGATATCAGTTTTGAAATACAAAAAGGAAGCATTTTTGGATTACTTGGACCCAACGGTGCAGGTAAAACAACCTTACTCAGAATGATTACCGGAATTTTTTACCCAGATGGAGGTGATATTATTTTAGACGGAAAACCATTTAATTCAATCGACGATATCCAAAAAATTGGATATATGCCGGAGGAAAGAGGCTTATATAAAAAAATGAAAATTGGCGAGCAGGCCTTATACCTAGCGCAATTAAAAGGTTTAAGCAAAGCAGAGGCTACTGAAAAAATAAAGTATTGGTTTAAGAAATTCGAGATGGAAACCTGGTGGAATAAAAAGGTAGAAGATTTAAGTAAAGGGATGAGTCAAAAATTACAATTTGTAATTACCGTATTACACGAACCTAAATTGATCATACTCGACGAACCATTTAGTGGTTTAGATCCTTTAAATGCAAATTTAATCAAGGAAGAAATTTACAACCTTGCAAAAAAAGGCGCTACTATCATATTTAGTACACACCGTATGGAGCAGGTGGAGGAAATATGCGACCATATTGTTTTAATGAATCTTGGCAAGAAAATACTAGATGGCACTGTGACTGATATCAAACAACAGTTTAAAGAAAATAGTTTTTTAATTCAAACTGACAATGAAGTTACTATTCATCCCAACCCTATTTTCAGCACGATAAGCAATGAAAAAAATAAAATATTGGTAAAAATCAATGAAGGTTACCAAAGCAATGATGTATTGAAATATTTATTGCAGGAGAATGTCAATATCGTTGCCTACAATGAGTTACTCCCTTCCTTAAATGATATTTTTATCAAATTGGTCGAAAATACACATGCCAC
>CAJBLA010000074.1 GCA_903953815.1 uncultured Bacteroidota bacterium
AATACAATTGCTAAAACCATAAATAAAATATAATACCCTACTTGTCCATTTTGTATCAATCTTAATTGTCTTGCACTATACTGTACTAATTTTCCCGTACCATTAACTGCACCATCAATCACTTGTTTTTCAATACTGTTTTTCAAAAATCCAGCAAAACGATTTAAGGGATTTACAATTGCTGTATTGTATAATTCATCAATATGCCATTTATTATAGAAAAATTTGCCAATGAAACTTGTAGGCGCTTCGTCTGTTTTCTTTTTATATATAATCACGGCCAACAATAATGCAATCACAGCAATCGTCACTGATACTGCCATTAATAGCCACTCCGTTGCATGTGATAAACCAATTTCAGTAGGTTCACCAACAATGGAACTTAACTGATGTGATAACCAATGATGTCCGCCCATTAATTCAGGAATACCAATTGCACCTGCAATTGCACTAGCCACTGCTAATAATATTAAAGGCAAAGTCATCGCCATCGGTGATTCATGTAAATGCGCTTCTTGATTGGGGGTGCCTCTAAATTTTCCTAAAAAAGTAGTGGTATATAAACGGAACATATAAAAAGCAGTCATCGCCGCACCGATCACACCCAATACCCAATACACCGGACTTTTTGCAAAGGCAGCTGCAAGTATTTCATCTTTTGAAAAGAAGCCACTAAATGGAGGTACCCCTGCAATCGCGATACAACCGATTAAGAAAGTAATATGTGTAATGGGCAATTTTGATTTTAATCCACCCATTTTACGAATGTCTTGTTCATGATGCATTGCATGAATCACCGAACCTGCTCCTAAGAATAATAAAGCTTTAAAAAATGCATGGGTAATTACATGAAATACCGCACCAGAATAAGCACCCACACCTAATCCTAAAAACATATAACCCAATTGACTTACTGTTGAGTAAGCCAATACTTTTTTGATATCGTTTTGTTTAATCGCAATAGTGGCAGCTAACAACGCGGTACTAATACCTATGACAGCAATGATAGTTTGCGTGATTTCACTATGGCTAAATAAAATATTACTACGCGTAATCATATAGATACCTGCAGTAACCATGGTTGCAGCATGTATCAAAGCCGAAACAGGTGTTGGACCCGCCATTGCATCCGGAAGCCAAGTGAATAAAGGGATTTGTGCACTCTTACCCATTGCACCTACAAATAATAATAACGTGATACCTGTGATATCTGCACTAGATAATTTAGCCAAACTTTCCGCTGTGAGTACCTCACTATAGCTTACTGACCCCAACTTGAAAATGATCCAAAATATGGCTAATAAAAAACCCAGGTCGCCAATGCGATTCATAATAAAAGCTTTCTTAGCCGCATAATTAAAATCACCATTCGTAAACCAATAGCCAATTAATAAATAGGAACATAAACCAACGCCTTCCCATCCAATAAACATAATAACATAGTTATCTCCTAGTACTAGAAGCAACATAGAGAAAATAAATAAATTCAAATAAGCAAAATACCTTGCATAGTGTGCTGAGGATTCCTCCTTCATATACGCAG
This sequence comes from uncultured Bacteroidota bacterium, assembly GCA_903953815.1. Classification (GTDB taxonomy): domain Bacteria; phylum Bacteroidota; class Bacteroidia; order Chitinophagales; family Chitinophagaceae; genus Sediminibacterium. The sequence goes on from CAJBLA010000074.1 coordinate 1,544, forward strand.
TCGAATATAAATGTATCAAGGAACCTACCCCTGTAATGACCAATAGAAACAGACTAGATAATGCATCTACTTTAAAATCAAAGGGTATTTTAAGGGTTGCCGTATTGATGAAATCAAAATAATGAACACTTGTAGCACCATGTTCTTGTACATATAAAAAAGCAAAGATGCTTGCGATGAATGAAGCAACGATATATCCTGTTGCCTTATAGGCAATTACTTTTTTACTCCAATAGTTGCGACCCAACCCATTGAATAAAAATCCAGCAAGTGGCCATAATATGATAAACCCTACCAACACTTTCATTATTCCCATTGCATTAATTTTTTAATCTATTTAAAAAATTGATATCTACTGAATGTGTATTGCGATACATCATTACAATAATTGCCAATCCTACACTTACCTCAGCAGCCGCAACTACCATAATAAAAAATACAAATATTTGCGCATCAATACCTGTCGTTGAAGTTGCATTTTGAACCAACGCATATCCATGAAACATTTTAGAGAAGGCAACCAATAACAAGTTTACTGCATTCAACATAAGCTCAATGCACATAAAAACCACAATGGCATTTCGACGTGTTAATACCCCTGTAACGCCGATGCTAAAAAGCGCTAAACACAAATAGATATAATATTGTATAGGCATACCGAATAAATTTATTTTTTTCCAATAATTACTGCACCCACCATGGCACTTAAAAACAAAACACTACTTATTTCAAATGGAACGACATATTCATTGAATAACGCTTTTCCTAAGGGATGAATAAGCCCAATCACCCCATCCTTCATAAGTAAATTTCTTCCCTGTATTTGTGCAGTTTGTTTTACTAAAGCCACCAACAAAGTTAAAAAGCTACCCCCTGCAACCACGCCTAATAATTTTACTAAAAATTGCTTTTGCGGTTCGCTGTCTTTTTTTACATTGATCAACATGATCACAAATAAAAACAACACCATGATGGCCCCTGCATATACGATAATATTAACGATGGCTAAAAATTGCGCATTTAATAAAATGTAATGACCCGAGATCGCAAAAAATACCAATATTAACCAAAGCACACTGTGAATTGGGTTTTTACTAACCAGCACCATAATAGCGCTCCCTATAGCAAAAGCGGATAATGCAAAAAATAAAACTTGAATGATACTCATAATTATTTATGCTTGTACTCCTTTCGCCTTCGCATAATCGGCTGCGTTGGTCAATGGATTTGGAATTAATAAATCATTTTTGTCATAGATAAAACCTTTGCGTGTGTAATTCGCTGGTGCAAAAGTTTCACTTAAATAAATTGCGTCTTTTGGACAGGCTTCTTCACACAGTCCGCAAAAAATACAACGCAACATATTAATTTCATATTTAGCAGCGTATTTTTCTTCTCTATATATATTTTCTTCTCCTTCCATTCTTTCTGCCGCTTCCATGGTAATTGCCTCTGCTGGACAAGCTACTGCACATAAACCACAAGCTGTACATCTTTCACGACCCTCCTCATCTCTATTTAAAACGTGTAACCCTCTAAACACCGGACTAAATTCCCTTTTTTGTTCAGGATATCTGATGGTCGGTTGCTTTTTGAACATATGACTAAATGTAATCATCATGCCCTTTATGATATTAATCAAGTACAAGCGCTCCCAAAAAGTCATGGGTTGTCTTTGAACGGCTAGTGCTTTGTTTGTTAATGTTTGCATGTTAAATATTCGTACAGTTTTTCAAATTAAAGTTTCGCTAATATTAAAGCTCCGGTTAATAACATATTAAATAAGGCCAATGGGATCATCGTCTTCCAGCCTAAATTCATTAATTGATCATACCTGAATCTTGGAATGGTCCAACGAATCCACATGAATAAAAATACAAAGAGTACTATTTTAATTAGCAAGGTACCCACACCAATCACGGCTGCAATATTTGGCGCTACTGTGGTCTCATCAAAAAATGGCAAATCATAACCGCCAAAATACATGGATGCCATAATTGCACTACTCATGATCATGTTTACATATTCAGCGAATAAGTAAAAGCCTAATTTCATAGATGAATATTCCTGATGGTATCCAAAGTTTAATTCATTTTCAGCTTCAGGCAAATCAAATGGGGTACGATTACACTCGGCCATGGCACAAATAAAAAATATAATAAAGCCCAAAGGTTGATATACCACATTCCACCAATTGCCTGCTGCTTGATCCGCCACTATTGTTTTTAAACTTAAACTGCCAGTTGTCATTAATAAAGCGATCAGGGCTAACCCCATCGCAATTTCATAACTGATCGCTTGCGAAGCCGCACGTAATGCGGACATCAATGAAAATTTATTATTCGAAGCCCATCCACCAATCATAATTCCATAAACGCCCATGCTTACGACTGCAAAAATGTATAAGATGCCAATATTTATATCGGCTACTTGTAATGCAATAGTACGTCCAAATAAATGTACATCCGTTCCCCAAGGAATTACTGCTGATGTCATCAAGCTTGCCGTCATTGCCAAACCTGGACCTAAAATAAATAACCACTTACTTGCGCTTGTTGGAATAATTTCCTCCTTCATGATTAATTTCAATCCATCTGCTAAAGGTTGTAACAAACCAAAAGGACCCGCCCTATTGGGACCTGGTCTATCTTGTAATATAGCCGCAACTTTACGCTCACCAAAAGTGGTGTATAAAGTAATTAACAAAGTCGTCAATACAATAATTACAATTAATATTAATTTTTCAATAACCAAAGCCCAATCGAATGAAAGAAGTGTCATACTATTTTAATTAGGCGTTTTTAATATTATTGTTAAAAGTGGCTCCATTGGATGGCCCTTCGTTTTCACCTAAGTGTACATTGGGTTGATTCACTTCACTCTCACTATGTATATCCATTAGCAAATGTGGTGACCTACCCTCGTTGATTGCTGCAAAAGTTTCTGTTGGTTTTGTGGTACCAATATTACCTGCATAATGCCCTTGTGCAATTACGGATTGCCTGCTTATTTCGCGTGGCCCTTCAATGACCCAATCCGTTGTCTGTTTTTTATCAAAACGACAAGTGTTACAAATCCATCCTGGCTTTCCGTCGGGTGTATCTTCAATTTCACCCCATTGATCCTTGCGTGCAGTGACTCTATACACTTCATCCCCTCTATTCCATAAAGTTACACGACCCGAACAACTTGGACAATCACGGTGCGCATCCATTGGCTTTAAAAACCATACCCTATTTTTAAATCGAAAAGTTTTATCTGTTAATGCACCTACTGGACATACATCAATCACATTACCAATAAATTCATTGTCCAAACTTTTTTCAATATGCGTAGCAATTTCTGCATGATCCCCTCTATCTAAAATACCATGTTCCCTTTTATTGGTTAATTGATCAGCAGTGAAAACACAACGGTAGCATAAAATACAACGCGTCATATGTAATTGAATATGTTTTCCTAAATCGTGTTTTTTAAAGGTGCGTCTTTGAAATTCATAGCGCGTTCCTGACTTGCCATGTTCAAAACTTAAATCTTGCAAATGACATTCACCTGCCTGATCACAGATCGGACAATCTAATGGATGATTCAATAATAAAAATTCAACGACGCCTGCTCTTGCATCCACTACTTTTTCACTAGTAATATTTTTTACTTCCATGCCATCCATGACTGTTGTACGACATGATGCAACTAACTTTGGCATTGGGCGCGGATCTTTTTCAGAACCCTTGGAAACTTCCACTAAACAAGTACGACACTTTCCACCACTACCTTGTAATTTACTATAATAACACATCGCTGGTGGGGCAACCGTACCTCCAATTTGTCGCGCCGCTTGCAATATGGTAGTACCCGCTGGCACTTCAATGGTAATGTTGTCGACTGTTACTTTAAATAATGTTTGTTCACTCATAGTTTTACGCAATGTTATGCAGGTACATGAATTGGATCTGCATAGTGTTGTAAACCAAAATTACTTGTTTGGGATAATTCTCTATTATTGATATGCCATTCAAATTCATCGCGGAAATGTCGGATGGCTGCTGCTACCGGCCATGCTGCTGCATCTCCTAATGGGCAAATGGTATTGCCTTCAATTTTTCTTTGAATGTCCCATAATAAATCTATATCGCTCACTTCTCCTTTTCCTGATTCTATTTTTTGTAATATTTTTTCCATCCAACCAGTACCCTCTCTGCATGGTGAACATTGTCCGCAACTTTCATGTCTGTAAAAGCGTGCTAAGGTTAAAGTATTTTTTACAATACATTGGTCTTCATCTAAAATGATAAATCCACCTGAACCCATCATGGAACCAGTTGCAAAACCACCATCACTTAAACTTTCATAATTCATGTAGCGTGTTTCACCCTTCGCTGTTTTTAATAATAAGTTGGCAGGTAAGATAGGCACACTTGATCCGCCTGGAATACAAGCCTTCAATTTTTTACCATTCGCAATACCACCACAATATTCATCACTGTAAATAAAGTCTTCTACCGAAATGGTCATATCAATTTCATACACCCCTGGTTTATTAATATTTCCGCAAGCTGAAATTAATTTTGTACCTGTTGAACGTCCCACCCCAATTTTTGCATATTCGTCTCCCCCCATTTTAATAATTGGTACTACCGCAGCTAATGTTTCTACATTATTCACCACAGTTGGTCGCATCCATAATCCTTGAATAGCTGGGAAGGGTGGTTTGATACGAGGGTTTCCTCTTTTACCTTCCAAAGATTCAATCAAGGCAGTTTCCTCACCACAGATATACGCACCGGCACCGCGATGCACATGAATCATGCAATCAAATCCTGTACCTAAAATATTTTTTCCTAGCCAGCCATTTTTGGTTGCTTCCTCAATGGCGTCCTCTAATATTGTTGCTACCCATGCATATTCTCCTCGGATATAAATGTAAGTATCGTTAGACCCTAAAGCAAATGAGGATATAAGTAACCCTTCTAATAATAAGTGTGGTAAAAACTCCATTAAATAACGATCCTTAAATGTACCAGGCTCACTTTCATCTGCATTACAAACCAAGTGACGAGGCACACCCTCAGGCTTTGCAATAAAACTCCATTTCATTCCAGCGGGGAAACCTGCACCGCCCCTTCCCCTTAGTCCACTTTTTTTCACCTCCTCAACAATGGATTCAATGGTCATTTCCTTCAACGCTTTCTCTGCTGCAGCATAACCTCCCTCACGACGATAAACATCATAAGAACGAATTCCTGGCACATTGGCTTTTTCTAATAATAATTTTACACCCATTGTTGCTTCTTTATCTTTTCTAATTTTGTGCAGCTACCTGCATTCTATATTCTGCAATAATTGCGTCAACTTTTTCCTTTGTTAAATGCTCTCTATAAATTTTTCCCACTTGCATCATCGGTGCATAACCGCAAGCGCCCAAACACTCTACCAACTTTAAAGTAAATATGCCATCCTTTGTTGTTTGCCCTGGTTGAATGCCTAATTGTTGTTGGATATAAGTAATAATATTTTCAGAACCACTAATCATGCAAGGACCTGTTTGACAAACTTCAAACACAAATTTTCCAACCGGCTTTAAATTATACATACTATAAAACGTAGCCACCTCGTAAACCTCAATAGGTTCAATGTTTAATAAAACAGCTACATAATCCATCGCTTCCGTTGGTAACCATCCGCCAAAACTATCCTGTGCTAAATGCAATACTGGCAATAGTGCACTTTTTTGTTTCCCTTCTGGATAACGAGCCACCAAGCGTTTAAACTCAGTCATTTGTTCGTTATTAAATTGAAGACTCATATAAAAATTTCTTTTTCTTACTAATTATAATATTACGCATCCAACTCTCCTGCGATCAAATTCAAACTACTCAAAGTCACTACCGCATCACTCAGCATGCCCCCTTTAATCAATTCCTCAAATGCTTGGTAATAAATAAAACAAGGCCTTCTAAAATGCAATCTAAAAGGCGTTCGTCCACCATCGCTGATTAAATAAAAACCTAACTCCCCATTTCCACCTTCTACTGCACTATAAATTTGTCCTTTCGGTAAATCTATTTCACCCATGATAATTTTAAAATGCCAAATCAAGGCTTCCATCTTTGTATATACATCTTCTTTTTTCGGCAAATAATATTCAGGTACATCTGCATGATATATTTCAGCATCTGCGCCTTTGAATTCTTGTATTTTCTGGTAGGCTTGTTTGATAATTGAAATGCTTTCCCACATTTCTGCATTACGGACTAAAAAGCGATCGTAATTATCACCGGTGGTTCCAACAGGAACTTTAAAATCAAAATCTTGATAACTGCTGTAAGGTTGTTGCACACGCACATCATAATCAACCCCTGCTGCACGTAAATTAGGACCTGTAAATCCATAATTCATTGCACGCGCAGCACTTATTCCCCCAGTACCTTGGGTACGCTCCATAAAAATACGGTTGCGTGTAAATAATTTTTCAAACTCACGTAATACCCCTGGATATTCATTTAAAAATTTCTCCAATTTTGTAAATGCCGTATTGGTAAAATTTCTTTCAAAACCACCAATGCGTCCAATATTTGTTGTAAGTCGAGAGCCGCAAACTTCTTCATAAATTTCATAAATCAATTCACGGTATTGCATCACGTATAAAAATCCAGTATACGCTCCTGTATCAACCCCAACAATTGAATTACAAATTAAATGATCTGAGATACGCGACAATTCCATGATGATTACGCGTAAGTAATCCACTCGCTTTGGTAAATCAATTTTTAAAAAACGCTCGCAAGTAATATGCCAGCCCATATTATTAATCGGGCTACTACAATAATTTAAACGATCCGTAATTGGGGTAATTTGATACAAAGGTCTGCGTTCTGCTAATTTTTCAAAAGCACGATGTATGTACCCCACTGTTTGTTCCGTAGAAACCACACGCTCACCATCCACTTCCATAATATTTTGAAACACCCCATGCGTAGCTGGATGGGTTGGGCCAATATTTAAAGTGGTCGTTGTTTTTTCAATTGACCCTTTTGGTAATGTGATATGACTATGTTGTTCCATTAATATGATTATTCTCTGTTCTTAATTTATTTTTTTACTATCCTCTTCCAAACATCTCATCATCCTTGTCAATGCGCGTTTGATCTTCTAAAGGAAATTCTTTTCTTAATGGGAAGTAATCCATTTCATCCACATTTAAAATACGCTTCAAATTAGGATGCCCAATAAAATTAATGCCGAAAAAATCATAGGTTTCTCGCTCCATCCAATTGGCACTTTCAAATAATTTGGTGGCTGTAAACACATCTGATTTTGTTACTGGCACTGCAATTGAAAAACGAATACGAATATTTTCAATAAAATTATGCAAATGATACACCACCACTAATTCTGCACCTTGGTTATCAGGATAATTTACGCCACACAAATCCGTTAAAAAAGTAAAACCTAAGCTAGACTCCTCGTATAAAAATTGTAATACTTTTAAATTATTTTCCGCAGCCGACTCAAAAGACAGTATTCCCGAATCAGTAGAAAATTGAAATACTTGGTCGTTGAATTTTTCAACTAATTTTTCTTGTATATATGCGTTGGTTAAAGCCATTATAAATGCGGTACTGTTTTAATTTATTTTATTGTATGCCATAGCTGTTTAATAAATCTCGATACTTTTCACTATTTCGACGGCGTATACTTTCTTGCCCTACTAAATCTTGTATTTTCATAAAGCCATCAATGATCGCTTCGGGACGCGGAGGACAACCAGGTACATAAACATCCACTGGTATTACTTGATCAATGCCTTGCAAAACACTGTAAGTATCAAATATGCCCCCACTGGAAGCGCAAGCGCCCACTGCAATTACCCATCTAGGCTCAGCCATTTGTAAATACACCTGTCTTAATACTGGTGCCATTTTTTTTGCAATGGTTCCCATCACCATAAGTAAATCACACTGACGTGGTGAAAAACCAACACGCTCTGAACCAAAACGAGATAAATCATAATGAGATGCCATGGTTGCCATAAATTCAATCCCACAACAAGAAGTGGCAAATGGCAATGGCCACAAAGAATTTTTTCTTGCCAATCCTACCACCGAACTTAATTGTGTTGCGAAAAACCCATCACCAGGAACACCATCTGGTGCTTTTCCCATTGAAATAGCATCTGCAATTTCAGCTTCTTTTGGATTTAAATTAAATCGAACTGGACGCATATTGTTGATTAAATATTTATAATGATTAGTCTTCCCACTTTAATGCTCCTTTTTTGATGATGTATATAAAACCAACTAAAAAGAAAGCAACAAATAATACAATTTCAAAGAAGCCGTTCCAACCCAACTCTTTAAAATTGACAGCATAGGGGTAAAAAAAGATTACCTCCACATCAAACAAAACAAAAAGTATCGCAATTAAAAAATACTTCACGGCCATGGGTGATCTTGCATCACCATGCGTTTCAATTCCACTAGCAAAATTGGCTAATTTATCCGTTGTTTTTCGAGAAGGACCTACCCAACTTGAAACTAAAATCATGAAGCCGACAAAGCTGGCCGCGAACAATAATTGTAAGGCAATAGGTAAGTAAGTAGTAGCGCTGTTTATTTCATTAGCCGACATCAAATACAGTGGCAAATTCATACACTATGTTTTGGATTTGCAAAAATACACAAAGGATAGCTCATAAAACGAAAAACTCCCCATAAATGGGGAGTAATTTTCAATTATTTTTTAACATTGGTGTAGTTCTAAATCCAACGGTTATCCTTTTTTAATTTGCGTCGTATCGGTGGCCGCTTTTTGGTTACCACCAGATTGCATTTTTTTAATAATTTCCCAGTTTTTAGTCAAGGATTCTTTGATTTTTGTTGTTTGAACGTCAGCTGGTAGTATCTCTAACACCTTATCGCACATCGCAATAGCTTGCTCGAAGTTTTTAGTTTCATTATAATAACCCATCAAAGCGTAGTAATTGTTTATCAATGTTTGCTTGTTTTTAGCAGGATCCTTCAACAAGATTGGATTTTGTAAGTTTACCGCTTCAAAGATCAATCCAAGGTTATTGGCTGTATCTAGCAATCTAGCAGCCTTTACATTGAATGAATACCCATTTGGCTTTTCAGGGAAAGCAGCAATATATTCTTTCGAAATACTAGATGCAATTGCCCCATCTTTTGCATTCAACGCAATACTTGCAGTTTTATAATAATATGCCTCATCTTTCACACCTCTTAGGGTTGAATAATTCGCATACCATTTTAATTCATCAGAATACATATTAGCTTTTTCTAACATTTCATATCCTAACTTATAATATTTAAGCTTATTTACCCTAGCCGTATCAGCTGCAATTGCCTTTTCTAGTAAAGCAGCTAAAGCGACTTGGTTGCCACTAAAACGAGATATAATCCTAACCGCTAATTCGTAATCACTAGTAACTATCTTATCAGCAGTACTTTTACTCATGAAATTTTCAATATATGTTTTTGCTTGCACTGAATCACCTTTACGATCATAGTTATAAGCTAATAACACCCCTAATCTAGGTAAAGCAGCAATTCCAATAGAGGCTTCTAAAGCTTTTGCTTTTTCTAATGATGCATCATATTGTCCGGCACGGAAAAGATAATCTGCATTAAAAATGTCTAAGGAGGGATCCTTATCCGCATATTTTAAAAACAAATCCAAATTCACTTTTGCAGTCTCTGTTGCTGACTGTGTATTTAGATCTGCATAGTAGGAATACAAAGCGAAATAAACCGGAGGAAAAGTTGGGTCTGCAGCAATCGCTTTGCTATAATATTCATCAAATGACTCCTTATTACTTTGCGTTTGATACACTCTTCCAGTTCTGTAATAAGGAAAAGCATTTTTTGGATCGCGTGATATTGCCTCTTGAAATGCAGTCACCGCTTCTCCGCCATTTTCACCGCCCGATTTCAAATAGTTAATACCTAAATTAATAAATAGATTGGGACTTACCAGTGATTCATATGCAGAAATTGTTTCCTTTAATTTATCTATCGCATATCTGTGATCGCCAATATTACTAGGGATCTCAGCGTGTATATAACCAATGGCATTAACAATATCTTGATTAGGTTTTCCCTTAAATTTGCCCTTAGTAAGCAAAGTGGACGTCAATGCAACTTCTAAATTTTGCTTTACTGCATTTACATCAGTTCCTTCTAATAATTGTACGTGTGACATACCCACTAATAACCAAGGATCATTTCCCGCCACTTGCAACGCTTGTTGAAAAATTGCTTTCGCTTTTTTAATAGTCGTATCACTTGGCATACCAGAACCTTGCTCCGCTAAAACAGCTTCCCCATACCAAAAAATATTTTCCGTATTGGTAGGATTTTTATCTAGGGCTTCTTTAAAGAACGCCAAGGCGGATTTATTTTTTTCATAATTCAACAACTTCACCCCCTCCGCTAACGGAGAAACCGGAACTACTTGCGCATGTACACTTGACAATGCTAAAACCACACTAACGGATAATAAAACCAATTTTTTCATCACTTTACTTTTTTAAAATTCTGGATCCTTAAATTTAATTCAAATTATAAATTCGGAAGGTGAAAATATCAAATTTTACCTGAAATTCAACCTAAATTAATGGATAATTGTACTACAAAATGTTAGTTTTTATAAGCGGTACTAATTCAATAGCCCATTTCGTTTTTTAAAACCCATTTTCGCAGGCACCAAAAAGGCCCTTTTAAATATGAGCTGCCCACGTTCTAGGCTTAAAAAATTTAAAAAACCCGACCCTAACCCAGGTGCATTTTCCTTTAAAATATAATAAATTGGTAATGATAATGAATATTGCCCGCGACCAATGGTTGCTTGAGAGGGTTGGGCATAAGTCCCCTTGTCCTCGCACAAACTACATTCAACCATTGCGGTTTTTACTTGCTTTTGATTTTCAACCTGCTTTGGATCGTATTTATCCCCTACCCAATTCAATCCCAAAAATCCAATGGCATTCGGATGATTTTTAATATAGGTGATTACATCAGCAGATCCATTGGCCCCATGCACATTTTTGCCAAAAGCAGTTTGCTTTAATAAACTGTCTTTTAAAAAACGATTTATTCCGGTTAAATTATTGCCATCCATGACCACTTCTTGTGGATCAACCCCCTTTAATTTATCCCCTAATTGCTTTAATGTAAATAGGGTATCCTTGGCTGATTTATGTACCAATACTGCGATCGCATTATAAGCCAAAATACCAAAAGTAGGCGCATAGCCTAGTTGGTTTTTAAATCCTGTTTGTTCTGATTTTTCCAAACCCCTTGTAATGATAATCATTCGCGTACTATCATTTGTAAAGTCCTTTAAACACTCAATTTCCGACTTATAGTACACATGAATTTTCGCCTTTGGATAACTTGAATTAAACACTTTTAATTGTTCTTCAATAATGGGTTTAAAGCTTTCCTCCACTGAAATATTAATTTCCCCTTCACTGGTGGTTTCAATGGGTGCATTGGTTGTCGAACTGTTACATGCGACGAGCAAAAAGAAGCCCCCAAAAAGTATAAATAATTTAAGCATATTTGAAAATAATAAATTTGAAAAAATAGGCAAGTTAGTATTCCTTTTTAAAGCCTCTGTACAACCTAAATCCACCATACAATAAACACATACCCCCGAAAATGGTCCGAAACTCAGTATCTACATTCAATACCTGATCTAATTTGAACCATTTAGCGCCCAACATCAATACGGCACAGCCTAAAATGAGCGCCGCCATACTAAAATCATAGATACTTTTAAAAAGTCGGTAGGATCTTTCTGATTTATCTCTTGAATTATTCCTGGTATGATGACTAGATTGGTTAAAGTCTTCCATATTTTTAATTTAAAAAGGCAATTTAAACAATTAATATAGGATGAATTTAAAAATTTATCTTTACCTATAAATTTGACAGCATGAGCAAGCCATCTTTGCCACAAGGAACCCGTGATTTTAATGCCATAACGGTACAAAAACGCCAATACATTTTTCAAACGATACGTGGCGTATTTGAATCATTTGGTTTTACGCCGTTGGAAACACCCGCCATGGAAAATGTAGAAACCTTAATGGGTAAATATGGAGAAGAAGGGGACAAGCTGATTTTTAAGATTTTGAATAATGGATTAGACAACCCACAAAAAAAAGAACAAACGCTAGAAGGCTTTGATAAAATTTTAGCAGGCAAAAGCACCCCTAGCATTACGGAACGCGCTTTGCGATATGATTTGACAATTCCGTTTGCAAGATATGTGGCCATGAATCATGGCGCTTTAACTTTCCCTTTTAAACGTTATCAAATTCAGCCAGTATGGCGCGCAGATCGTCCACAAAAAGGAAGATATCGTGAATTTTATCAATGCGACGCTGATATTGTTGGAAGTGAAAGTTTATTAAATGAAGTTGATTTAGTGGCGTTGTATGTTACCGCATTTGAAAAATTAAATTTACCTGTTGAAATAAAAATAAATAATCGACAAATTTTATTGGCTCTAGCTGAAATTTGTGGCGGTAGCGAAAAATTGATTGACCTAACTATTGCCATTGATAAATTAGATAAGATAGGTTGGGAAAAAGTGCAAGTAGAATTAAGTAGCAAAGGATTTACACCTGCACAACAAGATACCATTCAAACCTATTTGAATATTGAAGGAAGCAATGAAGAAAAATTAAAAAAATTAGCGGCGTTATTGGGTGACAATGCAGCTGGACAAACTGGTATCGCAGAATTGAATTACGTTTTAAATTATCATAATAACACAGGTATGGCCAAGCATTTGGTCGCCGACTTTACATTGGCGCGCGGCCTTAATTATTATACAGGTCTTATTTTTGAAGTGAAGGCCAAAGATGCGCAAATGGGCAGTATTGGTGGTGGTGGGCGTTACAATGATTTAACCAGTTTGTTTGGGGTGCCTAATATACCTGGTGTTGGTATTAGCTTTGGCGTTGATCGTATTTATGATGTGATGGAGGAGAAAAATTTATTCCCCGCTTCCGTTGAACAAGGGACACAGGTATTGTTTTTTAATTTGGGTGAAAATGAGGCGATGCAATCCTATCAATTGATGATGACGCTTAGAAATAAAAAAATTGCTTGCGAAATTTACCCTGAGAAAAGTAAGTTTGACAAGCAATTCAAATATGCTGAGAAAAAAAATATTCCTACCATTGTGATTATTGGTAGTGATGAATTGGCGGCTAAAAAATGTACTGTTAAAAATTTAAATTCAGGTCAACAAGATACAATTACATTTGAAGCGCTAGTGAATTACCAATTTTAGTTGTATAATTTATCTGCCCAAAGTTTGTCTTCAAAATAAAAGTCTTGTTTTAATGCACTTGAAGCAGCAGCTTTTTTCCCAATCAACTCCATGCCTTGTACATTAATACCAACACCTTCCACGACACTATTAGCATCTCTTTTAAAAATCACTAACGCATCATACGCAGCTAAATAAAAAGTGTCCACTCCTTTTTTCTCTAATGGAAATGAACCCACAGAAGAGGAGGAAACCAAAACTGAATCCTGAATAGTCAACACCACTTCTGTCACTGGACTTCCTTCAGCAAATGTATATTTACCTAGGTACTCTTTTAGTGGGCTATCCTGTGCTTGCACAGTTACAAATATTCCTAAAAACACAATACCCATTAATAACATCTTTTTCATAATTGGTCATTTTTTTATTTAATCAATAAATTGAATACCAAATTTAGGATAATTAGGATGCAATTGTGAAAAAATTGATGCTAAGTCATCAATAATTCACCGGTGCAAAATTGGCCCCAATGAAATTGGGGTGTTTTACGTCAAAAAAGCTTCAAAAAAAGAAATAAAAGGATACAAAAACGATCAAGTATCTTTGCATTATGGAGCATACTAAAGTTAATATCAGACAACTCGAAATCGCTGACATTGAACGATTTATAGGGCAAATAGGAGAAAAATCATTTCGCGTAAAACAAATACACGAATGGCTATGGCAAAAGCATGCACATAGCTTTGATGAAATGACCAACCTAAGTAAGGACCTTCGCCAGCAGCTGGAAGCCAATTTTACGCTACCTGCCCTAACCTTAAATACGACGCAATTAAGTGAGGATGGTACATTAAAAACCAGATTTGAAACCTTTGATCATCATATGATTGAAGGCGTATTAATTCCAACCAGTGAGCGTAAAACCGCATGCGTTTCCTCACAGATTGGTTGTAGTTTAAGTTGTAAGTTTTGCGCGACAGGATACATGGAACGCAAGAGAAATTTAAGCTATGATGAAATTTATGACCAGGTGGTCATGATTAATCAACAAAGCGAAAAACACCATGAAAAGTCATTATCGAATATTGTGTTCATGGGTATGGGTGAGCCCTTATTGAATTACAAAAATGTTTTAAAAGCAGTAGAACGAATTTCAGCAAAGGATGGTTTGGGCATGAGCCAAAGAAGAATTACCGTTTCAACAGCTGGTGTTGCCAAAGGAATTAGACAACTAGGCGATGATCAAGTTCGCTTCAAATTAGCCTTGTCCTTACATGCCGCGAATGATAAAAAACGGAATGAGATTATGCCAATCAATGAAAGCAATAACATTGAAGCATTAATTCAAGCCCTTAATTATTTTTATAAAAAAACTGGCAGCGAAATTACGTTTGAATATATTTTGTTTAAAGACTTTAACGACAGCGAAAGAGATGTTGTTGAATTAACAAAAATATACCGCCAAGTTCCTGCGGACTTAATTAATGTCATTGAATACAACCCCATTGATAAATTTCCATTTGACAAACCCAACGAAGATGGATTTGAAAATTTTGTAACCGCATTACAAAAAAATAGGGTAAATGTTAGGGTAAGAAGAAGCCGTGGCAAGGATATTGATGCTGCCTGCGGACAGCTTGCCAACAAGGATAATTTTTAATAGCACGGTACAATGAAAAAAAATAGAACTGATAATTTTGATAAATTTTCTCTTAAAAAAAAGGGAAGCGCTGTCAAAGAAAATATAAGACAGGATAAGAAAAAAGCCAAAGCGGAATCAAGGGCCATGGGCGAAGCTGCACGACAAAGAAAAATAGATAAAGCGAGAGGAATTGTAACCGATCCGCCGAGAGAAAAGTACGCGAAGGGACCCTATGCCAAAAAAACAACTGGCTATGAAAAAAAACCAAGCACGCGCAAAAGCTTTCAAGATGCCCAACCAAAATATGGTGAACTAACTCCTTCTCATACAGCGCGTCCTGCAACAACCCGTCCAACATCGGCTAGCAAAAGAACACCTGCTTCCATGGACAAAGCGGATGAAAAAAGAACCGCTTCCATTGGCAAAGTAAATGCAGCGGCTGATACGCCTTATGAACAAATGCCATTGAATAAATACATTGCACATGCGGGTATTTCTGGTCGCCGTGAAGCCGCAGCTATGGTAAAATCTGGGCATGTAACCATCAATGGTGATACCATTTTAGAGCCTGGTTATAAAGTACAATACAAAGATGTAGTTAGATTAAAAGGGAAAGTGTTGCAATTACAAGTAACTCCTGTATATATTTTATTAAATAAACCGAAGGATTACATATGTACCGCGAATGATCCTGAAGGCAGAAAAACGGTTTTAGATATTATCAAAAATGCAACTACACAACGTATGTTCCCAGTGGGTCGACTTGATAGAAACACCACCGGAGTTTTGATATTAACGAATGATGGCGATTTGGCACAGAAATTAACCCACCCTTCTTATGAGATTAAAAAGATTTATGAAGTAACCTTGGATAAACCAGTGACTAAAGCAGATTTAGAGGCCATTGCAAAAGGGGTTGATTTGGAAGATGGATTTATTGCTGCTGATGCAGTAAGTTATTTGTCCAATACTTCCAAAAATGTGATTGGTATTGAAATTCACAGTGGGCGTAACAGAATTGTAAGACGCATATTTGAACATTTGGGATATGATGTAAGACATTTGGACCGCGTTATGTTCGCAAACCTTACTAAAAAAAATGTGGACCGAGGTAAATGGCGTTTTTTAGCAGAAAAAGAAGTACGCCTTTTAAAGTTTATGAATAAATCATTTACAAGAAAATCTGCAAAGGAAAGCTAATTCTACTACCTCCAATTTAATTGAACACACTTTCATGATAGATATATTATTTGAAAATGATGACATGATTGTACTCAATAAGCCCGCCGGTTTATTTAGTATCCCTGATCGATTTGGCAAAGAAGCTTCCCTTAAATCATTGTTACAGGAAAAGTATCCAGCCATATTTACGGTGCATCGATTAGACCAACATACCAGTGGTTTAATTTTATTCGCAAAAACTGCCGAAGCACACCAAGAATTAAGCACTTTATTTGAAGGTCGTACTATTGAAAAAAAATACCTTGGTTTGGTGATGGGTCGTCCGCCACAAAATGGAACCATTGATCAGGCGATTATGGAACATCCGGGCAAAAAAGGACAAATGGTGACTCATGCCAAAGGCAAAGCAGCACAAACAAGTTTTGAAGTTCTAAAATATTATAAAAGATTTGCTTGGGTATCCTTTCAAATTCATACAGGTCGTACACATCAAATTAGGATTCATGCGCAACATTTAGGCAATCCTATTGTCGCAGATGATATTTATGGCGATGGTGAAAAGCTACTATTATCTAACATCAAAAAGAAAAATTTTAAATTAAGTAAAGCGGAGGAGGAAGAAAGACCATTATTGGCTAGACAAGCTTTACATGCACATACATTACACTTTGAATTAAATGGAACGAACTACCAATTTGAAGCGCCCCTTCCAAAGGACCTCTCTGCTACTTTAAAGCAGTTGGACAAATGGAATAGCGAAAAATAAAAATCCCCTTCGCTGAATGTTCAGAGAAAGGGATCTTAACAGAAAGGTAGCTGACTCGCAACAACAGTGACACACTGTAAGCGTTATTCATTTTGATGAACAAAATAACAACGCTTTACTGAGGCGTTCATTACCTTACATACATTTAGTAATTACACCTTATTTATTCGGCTGTGGCGTATAACGCAAATAAGGTTTTACTATATTCAATCCTTTGGGGAATTTAACTAAAGCATCTTCTGTTTTTATGGCTGGTACCACAATCACATCTTCTCCATCTTTCCAATTCGCAGGCGTAGCTACACTATAATTGGCTGTCAACTGCAAAGAATCAATCACTCTTAATACTTCAACAAAATTTCGCCCAGTAGAAGCGGGATAGGTAATAAATAATTTAACTTTTTTATCTGGCCCAATAATGAACAAGGACCTTACTGTGAAAGTTTCTGAAGCATTTGGATGAATCATATCATAGGCATTAGCCACTGCTTTATCCTCGTCTGCAATAATTGGGAAATCCACATGCACCTGTTGTGTTTCATTAATATCACTGATCCATTTATGATGGCTTTCAACGCCATCCACACTGAGCGCTAAAACTTTTACATTGCGTTTGGCAAATTCTTCTTGCAATGCTGCAGTGCGGCCTAATTCAGTGGTACAAACTGGTGTAAAGTCAGCTGGGTGGGAAAATAAAACTCCCCAACTATCTCCAAGGTATTCATGAAAGCTAATGTCTCCAATACTTGTTTTTGCTTTGAAATCGGGTGCAATATCCCCTAATCTTAAACTCATAATGCTCTTTTTTTATAGTAAGAATACAAAGATATACATTTCCTACTAAATTAGTAGACTTTTATAGAAAAAAATTTTTGAAGTATTTATGTTGCTACTCTGATGGGGTAGTATATAAATCCAACAAGCCATCCGGAAGTGAAACAGTGACCGTTTTTTTTACGTGATCTACCCCTTTTAAACTTTCTTCATGTAAAGGGATATACGCTTCCTGACCTTGGTATAATATGGTTACCATCAACTGATGCGGTTGCTCAATAACTTCAAGCACCTGACCTAAATCAATACCATTTTCTTTGACCATATACCCTAATAAAGCCAAAGGGGAACTTTTATCAACCAACTGTTGGAACTCCGCTTGTGGTAGCCACACTTTTTTACTGATTAAAATTTGAGTGGCTTCCCTATTTTGAATACCCTCTATCTGTAAATGGGTTAACGTATCCGTTTTAGCAACAGCTGATGTAATAAAATAAGGAATAAAGCTGGCTGTATTTTTTTCAACAAAGATGGCGTCAATACCTTTAAAATTAATGGGTTTACCTAATGCATGTTCAATGATAATTTGCCCACCAATACCATGTGCAGCCACAATTTTTCCGATATGTATATATTCGCTCATGGTATTGTTTTAAAATATTGCATACACAAAACTAATTATTCGAAACAGAACAATTGGATTATGCCTGATTTTTTTGATAAGTATTCATTACAAAAAACCCCCGATACCGATAAACGGAACCAGGGGCTTTATTAAAGCTAGATTAATTTAAAATTATTCTGCAGCTGGTGTTTCTTCTGCAGCAGGTGCTTCATCAGCAACTACTGGTTCAGCTTCCGCAACTGGTGCTTCTGCAACAGGCGCTTCCGCAATTGGTTCAGCTACTTTCTTCACAACTGGAACATACACTTTTTTAGCAGCTTGTGCTTTTTTGTGTGCATCATTCTTGCTCGCTACATTTGCTTCATGCTCAGCGAACCAAGTTTGAAACTTAGCCATCGCAGTTGCCTCATCAAATAAGTTTAATTTAACACCACGTAATAAGTGTTTTAAATAAAGAACTCCTTTGAAAGATAAAATACGGTGAACCGTGTCTGTAGGTTGTGCACCTTTGTTTAACCACTCTAAAGCTTTTTGACGATCCAATTGGATAGTCGCAGGAACTGTTAAAGGATTGTAAGTACCAATTTTTTGGATGAATTTACCATCTCTTGGTGCGCGTCCGTCGGCTACTACTATAAAGTAGAAAGGCCTTTTTTTACTACCATGACGCTGTAGTCTCATTTTTACTGCCATGTTAAATAGATATTTATTGGCGTTAACAAATAGGGTTAATAGGACGCGAAGATAATATAAAATGATGGAAAATGGTGTTGATTTCTAAAATAAATCATTAATACCACTGATAATCAATTAGTTATCTTCTTAAACCAGGCATTTTACCAGGCATCATTCCGCCAGACATTTGTTTCATCATCTGTTTCATTTGATCAAACTGTTTAATGAACGCATTAATTTCTCCAATATCCTTGCCCGAACCTTTGGCAATTCTTTGCTTTCTACTGGGTGAAAGTAAATCTGGATTACGCCGTTCCAATACCGTCATGGATTGAATGATGGCTTCTACGCCCTTAAATGAATTATCATTAATGTCTACATCCTTCAAACTTTTTCCCATACCTGGAATCATCCCCATTAAATCTTTGATATTACCCATCTTTTTTATCTGCTGTATCTGGGTTAAAAAATCTTCAAAATCAAACTGATTTTTTCTAATTTTTTTCTCTAATTTTTTTGCTTCTGCTTCATCAAATTGTGCCTGTGCTTTTTCAACCAAAGAACTAATATCCCCCATTCCCAAAATTCGTTGCGCCATCCTGTCGGGATAAAAAATATCTAAAGTATCCATTTTTTCACCGCTGCTCATAAACTTGATCGGCTTATCAACAGTATACTTGATGGATAATGCCGCACCCCCTCTGGTATCCCCATCTAACTTCGTTAATACCACACCTGTGAAATCTAATCGCTCATTGAACACTTTGGCAGTATTCACTGCATCCTGCCCTGTCATTGCATCTACGACAAATAAAATTTCCTGTGGATGGACAGCAGATTTAATATCAGCTACTTCATTCATCATGACTTCATCCACTGCCAAACGACCTGCCGTATCAACAATGATTACATTTTTATTATTTGCTTTTGCATATACCAATGCATTTTGAACAATAGATACTGCGTTTTTATTTTCTCTTTCTACAAAAATATCTACGCCAACTTGTTCTGCTAATACGGTTAATTGATCCATCGCAGCTGGACGATAAATATCTGCAGCAACTAGTAAGGGCGATTTTTTTTGCGCTTTTAAATAAGTCGCTAATTTTCCAGAAAAAGTAGTTTTTCCACTTCCTTGTAAACCTGCAACTAAAATAACAGTGGGGCTTTTAGATAAATCCAATAAAGAAGCAGATGATCCCATCAATGTGGTTAATTCATC
>CAJBLA010000075.1 GCA_903953815.1 uncultured Bacteroidota bacterium
ATTATCAGTTTTGACCTATCTGAAACCAGGGGAACCCTCATTGGGGAGATTTATATAAGTATTGAACGTGTGAAAGACAACGCAAAAACCCACAAGACCAACTATACGGAAGAATTATTAAGGGTAATTTTTCACGGGGCCTTACATTTTTGTGGTTATAAGGATAAAAAGCCTTCTGACGCCAAAGAAATGCGCACTCAGGAGAACAAATGGCTAAAATCCTATCTAAAATCTATTTCCTAGGTATGTGTGATCCAAAAAGGTTCCACATGGAACCTTCCTAATTGAAAATACTTTTTTCATAAGGTCATTTAAATAAAATTTATTCGGGGAGGTATTAAAAGGTTCTACATGGAACGTTTTCTAAATGCCACCGTCAATTTTAAAAGGTTCTACATAGAACGTTTTAAAAATAAGGCTTAATAATAAAAGAATTTAAGTTTAATTGAATTGCTTGGTATACAATACAGGCTTATCTTTGCACCCTTATATGTTTCCAAAATACAATGTCATAGTAGTAGGTGCCGGCCATGCAGGTTGTGAAGCAGCGGCGGCAGCGGCCAACATGGGCTCCAAGGTTTTATTGGTGACCATGAACATGCAAACCATTGCCCAAATGAGCTGTAATCCTGCTATGGGCGGAATTGCCAAGGGTCAAATTATAAGGGAAATAGATGCCTTGGGTGGATATAGTGGCATTGTAAGTGACTTGAGTACGATTCAATTTAGAATGTTGAATAAAAGCAAGGGGCCTGCCATGTGGAGTCCAAGAACACAGAATGACAGACACTTATTTGCTAGTAAATGGCGTGAGATGTTGGAAAACACACCCAATGTAGATTTTTACCAGGATTCAGTGAACGAACTAATCATAAAAAACAATAAAGCTTGTGGGGTGATAACAAGCTTGGGTCATAAAATAGAGGCAGATGCAGTGGTCATTACTAGTGGCACATTTTTAAACGGGATCATGCATATCGGTGAAAAGCAGATTGGTGGAGGTCGAGTAGCTGAAAAAGCAGCAACAGGTATCACAGAACAATTGGTCTCTTTTGGATTAGAATCAGATCGACTTAAAACGGGAACACCACCAAGAGTAGATGGTCGTAGCCTTGATTATAGTAAAATGGAAGAACAAAAGGGCGATGAAGAGGTGGTTGGCTTCTCTTATTTAAATATAGAAAAGGTGAAGCCCGAAAATCAGCGCTCTTGCCATATAACTTATACGGATGCAAGGGTACACGAGATGCTTAAAACGGGTTTTGATCGTAGCCCGATGTACCAAGGGCGTATAGAGGGTGTTGGTCCAAGATACTGTCCAAGTATTGAAGATAAAATTAATCGCTTCGCAGAGAGGGAGAGACATCAACTATTTGTGGAGCCCGAAGGCTGGAATACAGTTGAAATATATGTAAACGGGTTTAGTACAAGTTTACCAGAAGAAGTTCAATACGAAGCTCTTCGTATGGTTCCTGGTTTTGAGAAGGCGCGTATGTTCCGTCCAGGTTATGCCATAGAATATGATTATTTCCAACCAACACAGCTTACCTATACGCTTGAAACAAAAGCATTAGAAAACTTATACTTTGCAGGACAAATAAACGGAACAACTGGTTACGAGGAAGCGGCGTGTCAAGGCATCATGGCGGGTATGAATGCACATTTGAAAATTAATAACCAGCCGCCTTTAATCCTACAAAGAAGTGAGGCATATATTGGGGTATTAATTGATGACCTCATAAGTAAGGGGACCGAAGAACCCTATCGTATGTTTACTTCACGCGCTGAATTTAGAACACTATTAAGACAAGATAATGCTGACTTACGCTTAACTGAAATGAGCTATAAACTAGGATTGGCAAAAGAAGAGCGCATGCGTCGTGTTGAAGTAAAAACAAAGCAAGTAGCTGACATTAAAAATGTATTAAATACCGAATCCATTGAACCTGAAACAATCAATGCATTTTTAACCGAAATAGATTCTGCAACTATTACGGAAAAACAAAAAGCCTCGAAACTCTTACTGCGACCCAATATCAGCTTGCAACAAATTTTATCCAATAATGAATTATTGAATGAAAAAATTAACATATTTGATACGGAATGTTTAGAGCAGGCTGAAATACAAATTAAGTACGAGCGTTATATTGAGAAGGAAAAAGAAATTGTAGAACGCATGGCAACACTTGAAAATAAATTAATTCCAACTAATTTTGATTACGATAAAATCGCTGCTATTTCAATAGAAGCGAGACAAAAATTTAAAAAAATTAGGCCGCTTACTTTAGGTCAGGCAAGTCGCATCAGTGGTGTAAATCCAAGTGATGTACAAATATTAATGGTCTTTATGGGACGTTAATCCATATTGGATATCCCCGATTTTCTATACATTAAAGATACCATTGATATAAAAATACCCCTTATCAAAAAAAGAGTGCTTTTTGTACTTTGACAATAAGTTTTTAGTAGCTTTAAAACTCATCTTTTGAGAAATTTTTTAAACAACTAAATTAGTCGCGTATGAAGCGGATTTTAACAGGGCTTGTATTTTTGTGTACGGCTATAATAGCGCATGCACAGGAATCATTTCCCATTAATGGAGTAAGGGATATTCGTAGTGGTTTGTATGCTTTTACAAATGCTACCATTATTCAAAACGAAAACACTAAAATTGAAAAGGGTGTTTTGATTATAAAAATGGGTAAGATTGTAGCAGTAGGTGCAAACCTAACTGTACCAGCAGAAGCAATTGTAGTTGACTGTGCTGGTAAATTTATTTATCCTTCCTTTATTGATCCACTAAGTGATTATGGGGTAGCTACCCCAAGAAGAACTATGGGTGGTTTTAATTTTGGAGCTCCTGGACAATTTATTTCTAACAAGCCCGGACCCTACAACTGGAACCAAGCGGTAAAACCTGAGTTAAATGCAGTTGATGTATTTACAAAAGACGAAACAACTGCAAGTACATATCGTGCAAATGGATTTGGTGCGGTGTTCACACATTTAAAAGATGGATTAGCAAGAGGAACTGGTGCGGTAGTAACTTTAGCTACAGAAAACAATAACCAAGCGGTTTTAAAATCAAAAGCAGCATCCGTGTATTCTTTTGATAAGGGAACCTCTACCCAATCTTATCCAAGTAGTTTAATGGGAAGCATTGCGGTTTTGCGTCAAACTTATTTGGATGCAAAATGGTATCAAACAAAACCAGTAAGCGAGGGAGTTAATCTTTCCTTAGAAGCTTGGAATAACGGCCAATCAATCCCACAAATTTTTGCAACCGATGATAAATGGAACGCGGTTCGTGCCGATCGTATTGGTGATGAATTTGGTGTACAATATATTATAAGAGGCGGCGATAACGGATATCAAAGAATAGATGAAATGGTTAAAACCAAAGCGTCATTTATATTAGGTGTTGATTTTCCAGTGGGCATGGATGTGGAAGATCCTAATGATGCAAGATTTGTATCTCTAGCGGATATGAAACATTGGGAATTAGCCCCAACCAATTTAGCTGCATATTCAAAAGCAAATATTCCTTTTAGTATAACATCTGCTGACATGAAAGATGCGAAACAGTTTTTAGCAAATGTTAAAAAAGCAATTCAAAATGGTTTGAGTGAATCAAAGGCTTTAGAAGCTTTAACTAAAACACCAGCAAATCAGTTGGGTGTTTATGATCAAGTAGGTTCCCTTGAAACAGGCAAATGGGCTAACTTTATAATTACAACAGAACCCGTTTTTGCTACGAACTCTAAAATTATAGAAAACTGGGTACAAGGAAATAAATACGGAGTAAATGAAAGCGAGTGGTCAAACATCGCTGGAAAATATAAATTAACGATTAATAAAAACGGAACAACATCTGATTATTCTGTAGAAGTTAAGAAAGATTTATCTGCTTCCATAATCGGTAGTGATACAATTGCATCTAAAATAACAGTGAGCGAATCTGTTATTAAATTAAACTTCGCTAGTAAAAAAGGCAGGGGTGCTGATCAAATTAGATTGAGTGGTATTATCTCGGGTAATTCTTGGTCAGGTGTTGGAACAGACGGTTCTGGAAGTAAAACAACCTGGTCTGCATCTTATACAGGAGCAATAGCTGCAACTGAAGCAAAAAGTGAATTCAGAAGACCAATGGATAGTACGCGTAATAATAATTCAAAAATAACTTTTCCATTTGTAGGTTATGGTAATGAAGTATTACCAAAACAAGAAACGATCTTAATTAAAAATGCAACTGTTTGGACCAATGAAAAGGAAGGCGTTTTACAAAATACAGATGTATTGATTAAGGGTGGTAAAATTGCAAAAATTGGAAAAAATTTAAGCGATGCTACAGCAGCTGTAGTTGATGGTACAGGTAAACACCTGAGTGCAGGTATTATCGACGAACACTCACATATCGCTGCAATGTCAATTAACGAAGGCGGACAATCGGTTACTTCAGAAGCGCGTATTGCTGATAATTTAAACCCTGAGGATATTAATATATACCGTCAATTGAGTGGCGGCGTAACCAGCTCACATATATTACATGGCTCTGCGAACACCATTGGTGGACAAACACAATTAATTAAACTGCGTTGGGGTGCGAATGATGAGGATTTAAAATTTGCTGGCGCTGATCCATTTATCAAATTCGCATTGGGTGAAAACGTTAAACGTACAACCAGCCAAAGTAATAATCGTTATCCTGATACAAGAATGGGCGTTGAAGAAGTTTTAAACGACGCATTCGATCGCGCACTTGATTATCAAAAAACTTTAAAAGCAAATCCTTCTGCTAGACGTGATTTAGAATTAGAAGCCTTGGTTGAAATTTTAAATAAAAAGCGTTTCATAACTTGTCATAGTTATGTACAACCAGAAATTACTTATGCATTACGTATTGGTGATAAATATGGTTTTAAATTTAACACCTTCACGCATATATTAGAAGGATACAAGGTGGCTGATAAAATGAAAGAACACGGAGCAAGCGCTTCTACTTTCTCAGATTGGTTTATGTATAAAACAGAAGTGCAAGATGCGATTGCATATAATGCTGCAATTATGCAAAAAGTGGGCTTAAATGTAGTTATTAATTCAGATGATGCTGAAATGGCAAGAAGACTGAATCAAGAAGCTGCAAAGGCGGTTAAATATGGTGGTGTAAGTGAAGAAGAAGCACTTAAAATGGTAACCTTAAATCCTGCAAAAGCATTACACGTTGCAGATAAAGTAGGAAGTATAAAAACAGGGAAAGATGCCGATGTGGTTTTATGGACAGATAATCCATTAAGCATTTATGCAAAAGTTGAAAAAACAATTGTAGATGGTATTGTATATTTTGATAGAACAAAAGATGCGGAAATGAGTAAAAAAATTACTGCAGAAAAAACAAGATTAATACAAAAACTATTGGGAGAAAAAAGATCAGGTATGCCAATGGGAAGACCAATGCCTAGCTTCCAAACAATATTAACCTGTGGTGATCACGAACACGAAGATCACATGGCGACCATTTATGAAAATCAAAATAATTAATTTATGAAAAATAAATATACAAGCTTACTCATATTAACACTTGTGATTTTTGCAATCAATGCAAGGGCACAGGAAACGGTTTATCCTGCAGGTCCACAAAAAGGAGTTTCTGCAATAACACACGCAACGGTGCATGTGGGTAATGGTACCGTTTTAACAGATGCAACCATTGTGTTTGAAAAAGGAAAAATCACGGCAGTGGGAAATGGTGTTTCAATACCAAAGGGTGCTACTGAAATAGATGCAACTGGAAAACAAGTGTATCCTGGTTTAATTTTACCAAGTTCTAGTTTAGGCTTACGTGAAATTAGCTCAGGCGTTCGCGGAAGTAATGACTATCAAGAAATTGGTGAAAATAATGCAGACATAAGAAGTATTGTATCATACAACACTGATTCTAAAATAATCAATGTATTACGCAGTAATGGTATTTTATTAGCGCACGTTTCTCCTTCCGGTGAATTAATCGAAGGAAGATCTAGTGTGGTTCAATTAGATGCATGGAATTTTGAAGATGCTGAGTATAAAGCAAACACTGGAATGTATATATCCATGCCTTCACTAATGGCGCGCCGTGGTGGACGTGGTGGCTTTATGCGTGGTATGATGATGGGTGGTGGTGGAGATCCATTAAAAGCAGCATTTGATAAAATTGAAACTATTAAAACCTATTTCACAGAAGCGAAAGCATATTGCCAAGAAAAGGTTCATGCCAATAATAATTTGAAATTAGAGGCGGCACGCGCTTTGTTTGAGGGCAAACAAAAACTATATGTTCGTGCAAATGAAGTAAAACAAATGCTACTCGCCATTGATTTAGGTAAAACTTTTGGTTTCAATATTGTGATAGTGGGTGGTGGAGAAAGTTTTCAAATTGCGGGCCTATTAGCAGAAAATAAAATCCCGGTTATCTTAGATGAAGCCCATGCATTACCAGCAACTGAAGATGATGATGTTGACCAACCTTATAAAACCCCCGCACAATTACAAAAAGCAGGTGTTTTATTTGCGATGAACGACGTGGCTGATAATACAAAATCTCGCAACCTTAGCTTCAATGCTGGAACGGCCGCTACCTATGGTTTAACCAAGGAAGAGGCTTTGTCATCGATCACGCTTAACACGGCTAAAATATTAGGTATTGATAATGTTACCGGGTCAATAGAAGCGGGTAAAGATGCGAATATTCTTATTAGTGCAGGAGATATATTAGATATGCGCGGGAACCAGCTTACACAAATATTTATTCAAGGACGTGCTGTTTCATTAGACAACAAACAACTACAACTTTACGAACGTTATAAACATAAATATGGTATTAAGTAAAAACTTAATTGGTTTGTAAAAGACTAAAAATATTAAATATAAATTTTGACCGGTCGCTTTAATTGGCGGCCGGTTTTTTTGGGTATCTTAGCATCATGTCTAAAAAACTATTTTTATTAGATGCGCTTGCATTAATTTATCGTGCATATTATGCGCTCATCCGTACGCCGCGTATTACTTCTACGGGCATTAATACCAATGCACAATTTGGTTTTACAAATACCTTACTTGAAATTATACGCAAGGAAAACCCTACCCATATTGCTGTTTGTTTTGATACACACGCGCCTACCGAAAGACACACCGACTTTGCTGATTATAAGGCCAATCGACAAGAAACACCAGAAGATTTATTAGACTCATTGCCACATATTAAAGCAATTATTGAGGGGTTTAACATACCAGTAATTGAATATGATGGGTATGAAGCAGATGATATCATTGGAACCCTGGCCTGGCAGGCTGCTGATATGGGCTACGATGTATACATGGTTACACCAGATAAGGATTATGGTCAATTATTGATACATCCCAATGTTTTTATATGGAAACCTCCAGCTTTTGGCAATAAGGAAGAGATTGTTGATGCTAAAAAGATTTGTGAAAAATGGGATATTCAAAGAGTGGAGCAGGTAATAGATATGTTAGGACTGATGGGAGATGCTTCTGATAATATACCGGGCATTCCTGGTGTGGGTGAAAAAACCGCAGCAAAGCTTTTAAAATTATATGATACGCTTGAGGGTGTTTTAGAAAACGCAGATAAAATTACAGGGGCGATGGGTGAAAAAGTCCGCGCAGGTAAAGCGTCTGCCATCATGAGTAAAAAACTGGCAACAATAATTACCAACGTGCCTGTTCAATTTCACGAAGACGATTTTAGGTTAAAAGAGAAAAATAGTTCTGCCTTGGCTGAAATATTTAATGAACTAGAATTTAAAACATTAGGTAAAAGAATATTAGGGGACGCATTTTCAGTAACAGGTGGTGGTGGTGAAGAAAAAGGTGATGGTTCTTTTTCTAAAATAGAACCTAGTGGAAACGCACAAGAACAGACGGATTTATTTGGTAACACAGTTAATGTTAAGCCACCCAAACAAAGAGCAAACAAAACAAACGAATCGGGGGTAACAGCAGATACCGAGGATAACAGCGAGGATAATGATTTTGGTGGCAATCCAGAAACTCCACTAGTTGTAAATAAAAATATAAACAATACCGAACACGATTATAAATCAGTAGTGGGGGACAAAGAAATAGAAGAGTTGGTTAAAACACTGTTACAACAAAATGAAATTTGTATTGATACCGAAACAACCGGTGTTGATGCAAACAATGTATCACTAGTTGGATTAAGCTTCTCTTATAAAGAACACGAAGGTTATTTTTTACCAATAGAAAATGATGGTGATAGTAAAACCGGCGCAACGCATATATTAAAAATATTACAGCCACTTTTTGATAATGAAAATATCACCTGGATTGGACAAAACTTAAAATATGATTTTTTAGTATTAAAATGGTATGGCATTGAATTAAAGGGAAAAACCTTTGATACGATGTTGGCACATTATGTAATAGAGCCAGAAGGCAG
>CAJBLA010000076.1 GCA_903953815.1 uncultured Bacteroidota bacterium
ACTGCTTCGTTGGTATAAGGTCCGCCTGGTTTTCCTTGTTTGGCTTTTTCATTTCTTGTTAAATCAGGAGAAGCTTCGGTCCAAGTTTTTCCCATATCGGTGGTACGCAATAAAACTTGCGCGCCATGGTAATAAGTATTTGGTTCGTGCTTACTCCATATAATAGGAGCGTTCCAGTTAAATCTGTATTTATCATCTTTTGCATCCTTACCTAAATATTGAATAGGTGCTGCCATGATATTGGTGCTTCCTTTTGATTTGCTGTCAAATACTTCGATGGTTCCTTGATAGCTTCCGCCTAAAACATATCTTGGATTGTTGGGATCAAATGCTAAAAAAGCACTTTCACCGCCGGCAGATCCGCTCCAATTCGTTGTATTAATTCCTCCCCTAAATGAGCGGCTGGCAATTTTTACAGAACTATTATCCTGCTGCCCGCCATATATATTGTAAGGAAATTCATTGTCTACATTAATGCGATAAAATTGTGCGGTTGCATAAATATCTTGACTACTCCAAGATTTTCCACCATTAAAAGTGATTGCTGCACCGCCATCATCTGCAATAATCATATTATTACTATTGCTTGGATTTATCCATAAGTTATGATAGTCACCATGGGTGGATGAAATATTTTCCCAAGTCTTACCACCGTCTGTTGATTTTAATGCAGGCGCATTCATTACATATAAGGTGTTTTCGACAATTGGATCAGCGAATACTTCTATATAATACCAAGCTCTTCCAATGATACGATGATCGCTGGTAGCGTGGCTCCAAGTTTTTCCTGCATTTTCTGAAACGTACATTCCTCCAGCTTCTTTTGTAAAATCACTTTCAATTAGTGCGTATACTTTTTCTGAATTTGCACGACTTACTGTGATTGCCATTTTACCCATTTCTTTTGGCAAACCATCTTGCATTTTATTCCAAGTTGTACCACCATCCGTTGATTTATATAAACCACTGCCAGGGCCGCCACTGGTTACTTTCCAAGGTGTACGACCATGCTCCCACATAGCAGCATATAAAATGGTTGGGTTATTCATATCCATAGATAATTCAGCACAACCAGTTTTATCATCAATAAATAAAACTTTATTCCAAGTAGCACCACCATCAATTGATTTGTATATACCACGATCATTTGAATTACTAAACAATGATCCTTGCGCTGCAACAAAAACAATATTTGGATTTTTAGGATCAACCACTACACGTGCAATATGATGTGTTGCATCCAATCCAATTTTTTTCCAAGTTTTTCCTGCATCCGTACTTTTATACATACCATCTCCATGGTGTGTCATCACCCCTCTTACTGCGTGCTCTCCCATACCCACATATACTACATTTGGATCGCTTTCCGCAACTGCAATACCCCCTACCGTTGCGGTTTTAAAGAAGCCATCGGAAATATTATTCCAACTTAGTCCCATATCCTCCGTTTTCCATAATCCACCACCCGTAGTTCCCATATAATATACCATCGGATTAGTAGCAACACCTACTGCAGTGTTGGATCTGCCGCCCCTAAAAGGTCCGATGCTTCTCCATTTAACCTGCTTGAATGTTTTATTCAATTCAGTTGTATCTGTATTGCTTTGTGCATTTGCAAAAGTGGTGAATAATAATAAAAAGAAACTTTGGATAAATAACTTAATCATAGTAGGAATTTTTAGAAAATGTTGATAATAAAACTGAATAGTAATATTACGAATTTTACTGTCTGAAATATAAAAAAGGGCGCTATTTTTTAAAATAGCGCCTTTTTAAAAGGACTTGTTTTTAGTAACGCTTTTGAGCAAGGATACCCTCGTTTATATTTAGGCAAATACCCTTAAAACAGTCCCGGTTAAACTAGTTTGGTATTTTTTTAAAGCAGTAGTTGCAGGACCGGTTGTAACCGCCCCCGTAGTAGCAAATACAGAACCATGCGCAGCACAATAAAAACGATTATT
Source organism: uncultured Bacteroidota bacterium (assembly GCA_903953815.1). Lineage (GTDB taxonomy): Bacteria > Bacteroidota > Bacteroidia > Chitinophagales > Chitinophagaceae > Sediminibacterium. The sequence continues at coordinate 1,962 of CAJBLA010000076.1, forward strand.
GTTTGCTTGATAGGTGATGCTTGCTTGCTGATGGGTGCAAATTGAACTCACAGCAATTATTTCACTTGCGGTTGTTTTAACAATGATAATATTTGTAGCAGGGTCAACGTAAAATCCGCCAATATTTTTTAAAGCATCAAAAGGCGATTTGCTAATATCAATACTAAAATCAACAGTGCTTGTATTATTCCCACCACCACCTGTACCAGTGCCTCCACCAGTATTAGTGCTTGTTCCATCTGACTTGGAGCAGCTTTGCATACAGCCAAAAATTAATATTGCAGCACCGCTTAAACCGACTTGTTCAATAAAATCTTTTCTTTCCATAATATATATTTTTAATGGTTATTCCTGTATACTTTTCTTCCAATTGAATTTAAGCAATAAATTTATTTGATGAATATTTTGTGGAAGCTTATTAATATTTAGTTGGCACGAAATCAAACGGCAGTAAATACCCAATTTTTTCAGACCATCCCCAATAACCGGATAGCAGTAAACTAGTGGGCTCGTAATAAGTACCGTTCGAATATACAAATAGTGGCTTTTTGTTTATCAGGGTAATTTCAGACGTAATACCTTGACCATTAGCGTTATAAGACCTACTATAATAGGCAGGTGGAACCTTTTTGGTATAAGTTACTTGTAAAAAATTTTTAAAAAATAAGGCAGCCGTATTTTCATTTTCACCATACGCTACGCTATCTGCACTTAATAAACCACTGGTGAATTCAAAACTTACTTTATGTGAGTTATCGTATTTTGTATTGCCATCAATAATAATCGGTTTGCCACCAATATTAATGGTTTTAACCATCTGCCGAATTTCAAAATTATTTTCACGTAGCTTATTGGTATAAAGGCTTCTCATAAAATGCATGACAGATCCTTCATAAATCTCCATTCTTTTTTTCAACACTTTTTTAGTTTCACTATTTTTTAAATCCTCAAACAAGGGGTATCCTTGAAAAAATATGAGCCCATTAATAAAGTCATATCTAAATTCACTTAAATCATAGTGTAATACATAGCCTAGTTTTTTATTTTCAACTAAGATGGTTTCGTTGGCAAAAGCAATCAATACGCTGTCTAATTTTTTAAACTGAAAATGAATTACCTCTGGATTTAAAATTTTACAATCTGCACTCAAAGGGTAGCTTCCAATAAATTGGTTTAAAAAATGTTTGCCCCAAACCTTCCAGCCGTCTTTAATGTAGGTTCTTAATACAACTTCTGGTAAATCATTTGACTTTGAAGATAAAGCAACATTTAAAAATCCCGTCTGTTGGCTTGTGTTTACTGGCACCATTTTTATGGTATAGCCCATGATTGAAAATACTAATTCAAATTGACCCTGTGATCTTGTGGTAAGTGTAAAATTACCCTCTGCATCGCTCCTGGTCCCATTGGAGGAGTTACTTATATATACACTCACATTATCAATAGGTGCATTGGTTTCCTTATCCACCACCTTTCCTTTAATGGTTGTTTGTGCATATAATGGGAATGCAGCTATCAATAAAATATATAAAATAAAATACCTCAATATTTATTTATTGTATAAAAAACGGGAATACATATTGTTTTTAAAATTACTTGATTTTCACGCAATATTTACATAGTATTCTTTAAAATTTGATTAATTTTCACTTCCCAAATAATCAATTGTAATTATATGCGTAAAGTATTTTTTATTGGATGTTTAAGTATCGTTTCATTTATTGGTTTCGCACAAAAAAAGCCGGCCAAAGTGGTAAAAAAAGTAGCTACTAAAACAACAGCTAAAGCAATTGAACCAATTGCCCCACTGCAACCGCCCTTAAAACTATGGTACGATGCACCTGCGCAATATTTTGAAGAATCATTAGTACTAGGAAATGGACAACAAGGGGCTACGGTATTTGGAGGTATCTCGACTGATAAAATTTATTTAAATGATTTAACACTTTGGTCGGGTGAGCCAGTGAATGCAAATATGAGCCCCAATGCCTATAAAAATTTACCAGCAGTGCGCGAAGCGCTTGCCGAAAAAAATTATAAAAAAGCCCAAACACTTGTAAAAAAACTACAAGGCAAATTCTCAGAGTCCTATGCACCTTTAGGTACTTTATTATTGGAATTTAATGATGATCCTTTTATCAGTGATTATTATAGAGAGCTAGATATTGATCAAGCAATTGCCAAAGTAAAAACGGAATCAAATACCAATACCATTGAAAGAGAATATTTGGTTTCAAATCCTGATAAGATTTTTGTAATTCGTTTAAAAAGTAAAAAAGCAGGCGCACTTGGATTTACAGTTCGTTTCGAATCTTTATTATTACATACGACAACCGCTTCTAGTAATTTCCTGCAAGCCAATGGCGTAGCACCTGTCAAAGCAGAACCGAACTATGTAGAAAAAAAACGCAATTCAATCATATTCGATAAAAAAAGAGGTACGCGCTTTACTGCCAATATTCAAATAAAAACAAATTCAGGAAAAATCACCAATACGGATTCAAGTTTAAGTTTAGCAAATGCTACCGAGGCGACTATTTATATTTCAATGGCGACTAGTTTTAATGGATATGACAAAGATCCAGCCAAGCAAGGATTAAATCAAACTGCAATTGCGCAAACACAATTAACGAAAGCAGTGAGTTTGGGATGGGATGAAATTAAAAAAAGACATGTAAAGGATTATCAAACTTATTTTAATCGTGTTGCTTTAAAATTAGAAGGTGACCCGTCCCCCAACTTACCCACCAATGAGCGTTTAAAAAGATATGCGAAAGGCGAATCAGATCCTTATCTAGAAACCTTATATTTTCAATTTGGCCGCTATTTATTAATTAGTAGTTCACGCACACCAGCGGTACCTGCGAACTTACAAGGAATTTGGAATCACTATTTACAACCACCATGGTCTAGTAATTATACCATGAATATAAATGCAGAGGAAAATTATTGGTTGGCCGAAAACACCAATTTGTCCGAAATGCACCAACCCTTTTTGCAGTTCTTAAATAACTTATCAACTACTGGAAAAATTACAGCAAAAACATTTTATAATATGCCGGGTTGGGTATCACATCACAACTCTGATATATGGGCAATGTCAAATCCGGTAGGAAATTTTGGCGAAGGGGATCCAAGTTGGGCTAACTGGCCCATGGGAGGCACCTGGGCTTCCGCACATTTATGGGAACACTATTTATTTACACAGGATGCACAGTTTTTAAAACAAAAAGCATATCCTATTATGCGCGGTGCTGCTGAGTTTTGTTTGGCTTGGTTAATCAAGGATTC
>CAJBLA010000077.1 GCA_903953815.1 uncultured Bacteroidota bacterium
GCTTGTTGTGAATTTATCATCAAAACGGATTAAATCTGTTCTTCTGAAACCTTCCCAATACAACTCACGCGCTCTTTCATCCAAAATCATATCAAGTGTATATGTGGTGACATTACCGCTCTTGTTACCAATAGCACGCTCACGCAATCTATTGATATAAGATACAGCAGTCGCATCTGATCCACCGCCACCGCCACGCTTAACAGCTTCTGCATAAATTAAATACATTTCAGCTAAGCGGAATAATGGCATATCAATGTCAACCTGCGTTGCATCTGATCCATTAGAACCATCGCTTTTAATGTTTTTAAATTTAGTAATAGCATAACCATCTTTAAAGTCACCAATATCATTTATTTCAACGCCATTGTTTCCTGTAAAGAACTGCGCACGTTGGTCAGGATTTGAAACCGTATAAGATAAAGCGCCTGGTTTAACGGTTAACACTACTTTGTAATAACCACCATCTGTTTTAATGTTATCACCGTTTGCTTCCAAGGATAAATTAGCGCCGTTATCACCGTAGTTTTCAGACCAATCACTGTTTACTCTAATTTTCCATTCCCCACTTAAAAATTTAACATAAGCAACAAAAACGCCAGCAGTTGCAGTAGGATAAAAAGGAACATCTGGTGTAGCACCCCAGTTGTTTACCGCTGAACCTACTAAACCATATTTACTAGCAGTGCCCAATGTAGAAGTTACCGCAGGTAAATTTAAGTCATAGGTAAATGTGTTCACTAAACCTTTAGTGGTTCTAATACCACCCCATCCACCATCAATACCAAAATCAGAAGCCTTCATATTACCACCCACCGCAGCGTGTGTTAAGAAAGTAGTACCTCCCCAGTTGGTGGTGAATTTACCATCATAGTTAATGGTTAAAATAAATTCAGGGTTGTTTAAGTTATTATCTGCTCTCATTAATTTAGTGTAATCAGGCAATAAACTATAACCAGTTACTGCAATTACCTTATTTGCATAAGTGATTGCATCGGTGTTTTTATCAGCACCGGTATACACTTTTGCATTTAAATAATTACGTGCAAGCAAGGCCCAAGCAGCAGCTTGATCCGCTCTACCATACTCATTTGCTTTTGGTGCAGCAAGTAAGGGTTCGATTTCCTTTAATTCTTTTTCAACAAAAGCGAAAAGATCTGCTCTTGAAATTTGCTTAGGTAATTCACTACCCATGGCAACTGAATCTGTAATGAACGCAGGGCTTCCAAATAAATCCATTAATACGGAATACTGATAAGCTCTTAAGAATCTTGCTTCCGCTTTGAATCTTTTGATATTATCCACATCCGTTCCAGTGATCCCTCTTTTTGCAAGATTCGCATCACTTGCTTGTCTGATAAAATCATTCGCTACCGTAATTTGATAAAATGAACGGTAGTACAACGCTTTAATGAATTGGTTATTTGCAGACCAGTTCATTTTGTGAAAATCAGGTAAACCTGCATCACCCCATGCAACGACTGCTTCATCTGTAGATAATTCTTGTGCATTCCAATAAAGACGGAAGAAATCCGAAAATCCACCATCGATACCTTGAATATCACCACCACCATTCGCACCATTATTTCCACCCAATGCAAAGGCACCATAAACTTTAGCGAAAGCCTTTTTGTAACCATCAACCGAGCTATATACCACATCGGCAGTGATGTCATTTGTAGGTAATACATCAAGTTTTTTTACGCAAGCTCCAAATAGGATTGCAACAAAACTCAACGTTAACCCAACTTTGTATAAATTATTTTTCATAGTTGTTTGTTTTGTATTGATTAAAAATCAAAATTTAAGCCCAATGCAAATACACGAGGTCTAGGATAAAAATTATTATCGATACCATTACCAATCTCAGGATCCAATCCTTTGTATTTAGTTATGATGAAAGCATTTTGAATACTTGCGTTGAATCTTAAATTTGCTTTATCCTTAAATACTTTACCTGCATTATAGCCAATATTAATATTGTCGACTCTTAAGAAGGAAGCATTTTGTATATAATAATCACTCATTAATTGATTCACCCCATTTTGTGTAAAGCCTGTTTCTAAAATATTTCTTGAAGCATTACCATTATGCGTAGCTAAACTTGAGATTGCTCTGAAAGTACCTAAAGTGCTATACACGTTATTATACATGTAATTACCCACATTCGCTCTTACCACTACACCAGCATTCCATTTTTTGTACGTCATATTAGATGTAAATCCTAAGAAAATTTTAGGATCAACACTTTGGTATTGGTATTGGTCTTTATCATTGATAACACCATCCTTATTACGATCTACAAATAATCCTTCAATTGGTTTTCCTGCAGCATCATATACTTGTTGGAAAACATAAAAAGATCCTCTGTTGTATCCAACAGAATTAATCATGATGGTGTTCCCTACACCACCAGAAATACCGCCAAATTTATTACCAGGATAATTAGGATCTGGAGAAATAGTTAAGTTGGTAATTTTATTTTCATTATAGGTGATGTTAAAACCTAAATCCCAGTTGAAATCCGCTTTATTTACAGCTTGTAAATTCAAGCTTAATTCAACGCCTTTATTTTCCATATCACCCACATTCGCAATTACTTGGTTAGAGAAGTTCGCACCTGCAGGTTGTCCTACTAAGTTTAATAAATCAGAAGTTACTTTTTTGTAAACATCTAAACTACCTGTTAACTTATTATTGAATAAACCAAAATCTAAGGCCAAGTTAGTAGTTGCTGTTTGCTCCCACTTCCTTCCGCCATAATAACCTCCTGGCGCATACATATTATAGAAAGTATTTCCAAATTGGTATTTACCTTGTTGGCCACTTAAAGCATAATAGGATAAATAATCATAGTTACCAATACCATCTTGTTGTCCTGTTTCACCATAACCAAATCTTAATTTCAATGCAGAAATTACTTTTGATTGCTTAAACATATTTTCCTCCGCTAAATTCCAAGCAGCAGCGAAGGAAGGGAAAGTAGCAAAGCGGTTATCCGCATTGAATCTTGAAGATCCATCTTGACGAATTGTTCCAGTGAATGAATATTTACCTTTTAATGCGTAATTAAATCTACCATAAAATGATACTAATCTGTTTTCAGGAATATCATAAGGAAAATTAGGTGCAGTTACTACAGTGCCATCTTCTGTTAAATCATTGAAATTGAAATTCTTTGATTTAAATTCTTGATACGCATAACCCGCAACCACATCAAATTTACTTTCGATATTTGCAACATATTTAGAATAGTTCAAGTAAGACTCAGCTAATAAGTTGGAATTTTCTTGTTTGTACTCATTGTTAACACCACCCTTGCCATTAAAACGTTTGAAAGAGGAGGCAGCTGTTCCAGGTATAAAAATAGTACCTGAACCATTAGAAATATCAATACCCACATTCGCATGTGCTCTTAAGTCTTTAAAGAACGGGAAGGTGTAATCAATATCTGCATTCGCAATAGTTCTGTTCACATTACTTAAATCCTGTCTTTGCATTAATAATCCTACTGGATTTTTTGGAGCTAAGCCAGCTAAGCCAGTCGTTGAACCTGCATCTAGCCACTCATAAAAACCACCAAACGCAGCAGCATTTGAAGAATATACCGGCTTAGTAGGATCAAAACTTACAGCAGTTCCAATTGCACCTTCGTTTGCAAAACGGCTCTTACTAAAAGATGTTTTAGCATTCAAGTCAATTTTTAATGCATTCTTGAATAAGCGTGGGCTTAAATTTAAACCAAGCGTTGTTCTATCTAATTTACCAGTTTTCAATACCCCTTCTTGAGATAAAGAAGCAACTGAAAAACGATAAGGCATCAACTTAGTAGCACCAGAAGCGCTAAAGTTATTTTCAAAAGTTACTGCACTTTGATAAATTTGTTTTTGCCAATCTGTTTTATCAGTTCCTAATAATTTCTTTTGTGCTGCAGTACCATTTGCGTTAACATATTCAGTAAACTCGTCAGCACTTAACACATCCACATAGTTAGCCACTTGTCCAACAGAAGTTTGAGAACTAAAATTATACTTCGTTTTTCCTTGTGCGCCTTTTTTAGTAGTAATGATAATTACACCATTAGAAGCACGAGATCCGTAGATCGCTGCTGCAGATGCATCCTTTAAAATAGTAAACGACTCAATGTCATTTGGGTTAATTAAAGCCAGTGGATTTGCAACACCTGCAATCCCATTATTACTTAAAGGAACGTTATCAATAACGATTAATGGATCATTACTTGCATTAAGCGAAGCACCGCCTCTAATTCTAATGGTACTTCCTGCACCAGGCGCACCACCGTTTGAAGTTATTTGCACACCCGCTACTTTACCAGCAATTAATTGTTCAGGACTCGTTAATTGTCCTTTCACAAAATCCTTGGAAGAAATGTTAGCAACACTTCCTGTTAAGTCTTTTTTGCGAACGGAACCATAACCAATTACGACAACATCGCTTAATTGATCGGAGTTTTGTGTCAAAGCAACATTGATGTTAGTTTGACCTGCGATAGATACTTCCTTAGCTGCATAGTTCAAAAATGAAACTACCACTGTATTTTCTGTATCAGTAACTTTCAAAGAAAAAGTACCATCCGAAGATGTACTCACTCCTTTATTAGTTCCTTTTACAACGACAGAGGCTGCAACCAAAGGAGATCCATCTTTGGCGTCGGTTACCTTACCAGTAACCGTACGATCTTGTGCAAATGCTGGCAAGCAGATTACTGCTAGCAACAAAGCAACAAGTGTTTTTTTCATGTTCATAGATTTACGATTTCAAGTTTAAGAATTGTTAATTTGTAATTAAAAGTTTATTTATTTTTTGTTTTTGGTTTAAAGTGATGGATATAAAATACATGCCCGGCATTTGCATGCGTGCATTTTTATTAATAATAAATTGTTGGCTTCCTTTTTGTTTATAGCCAGTATATAAAACACCGCAATCATTTCCATTTAGGTCATACGCTCGTATACTTAATTGACCGCTTTCCGTTAATTGGTAGTTGATCGTGGCGCTTGATCTTAAAGGATTTGGGGTAATGGTCACAGGAATTTTTAATTCCGGCATATCCTTATTCAATACATTGGTGATGGTCACCGTAGATATATTTTTATTTGCGTACACATAATACTCGCCAGGTTGTAAGGTAACAGATGCACTACCCCCCACGACCGATTGGTACTTATTAGAATACATACTGTACCAAATACCATCGCTTGGGAAGGCTACATTCGCTGTAGCTGGATTAACATCAAAATTACCCAACACCACTAATTTAATAGAGTCTCCATTTAATTGCATCGATTTTACAACGCCATTGGAGGTAACCGTATACTTATTTGAAATGAAGTCGTTCGTATAGGAAGGGTTATTTCTCAATTTTAAAAATTGTGCGTAGGCATTGTATAACCCTTTTCGATTGGTGTTCGCTAAATAATCCCATTTAATAGGTTTCACTGCTAAACGACAATTATTATTCACCGATAAGTCTGTACAAGTATTAATAGAATAATCATACCCCAATTCACCAAATTGCCACATGGTTTTTGGTCCAGGTGTTAACGCCCAAAACGCAGCGGCCATTTCATTACGTTTTAAGCCAGTAGCCAAATCACGCGTTGAATAAGCACCACTCGTATTTCCATACATGATATTTTTATACATTAATCTTTCTTCATCATGGCTTTCCATGTACGTCACCAAATGTTGTTGATTCCAGCCACGTCCATTAGCAAAAGCATAATTAAAGGAAGCATCAGTATTAAAACCCATGGTTGCTTGATTGAAATTATAATTGGCATTACCCCACAACAACATACCATAATCCGCCAATTCCTTTTCCTCGGCATTATCCGCAAAATGCTCTAAAATACAATAGCTATTCGCAGATGCCTTTTGCATCGTATCATAAATATTTTTCCAAATAGCAATACGTGATGCATCATAAGCACCCCATGCGTTGACATCTGTTGGATTATTTTTTTGCGTAAAGCCTTTAGACAAATCCCATCTAAATCCATCTATATGATATTGCGTTAGCCAATGTTTAACCACACTCGAAACTAATTGCTTGGTTGCAGGAGATTCATGATTAAAGTCATTGCCCACATTAAAAGGATGTTTTGCTGCTGTATTTAACCAAGGATTATTTGCTGCAGGGGCGCTTGCTTTGCTGTCCCAATACATTTGTGCTAAAGGAGCAGATCCAAACACATGATTTAAAACCATATCCATGATCACCGCAATCCCTTTGGCATGCGCCGAATCAATAAGTTCCTTGAGCGCCAATTCAGTGCCATAAAATTTATCAGGCGCAAAAAAGAAACTTGAATTATACCCCCAACTATCATTGCCCTCGAATTCTGAGAAAGGCATAAGTTCAATAGCATTGATGCCCAATTTTTTAAAATAGTTCAAACTGTCTTTTAAGGTTTGAAAATTTTGCTTTTGTACAAAGTCACGCAATAGTAATTCGTATATAACTAAATTCTTTTTATTGGGTCTAACAAAACCTGCATCCTTCCATTGGTATTTAGGCTTCGCAGTTTGCAAGATGCCTACAATGCCTGTAGTTTTGCCCGTTGGATAGGCTTTTAAATTGGGGTAAGTTGCCGCAGGAATACCCGCATCATTATTCGGGTCTAATATTTTCTCAGTCGTATAATCAGCTACCCTTAAATTATCATCTATCAAATATTGGTAAGCATATTCCTGTCCCACTTTTAAACCATTAATTTTTATCCAGAAACGTGCACTATCTTTTGTCATGTTCATTACATCCAACAAACTTGGGGTCCAATTATTAAAATCACCAATCACAGTTACGCTCGTTTTTTTAGGGGCATATAAAACCAAGGTGACGGAAGTATCTCCTACATGATAATTAATACCATCGGTCACCCCTGTTGGTAAGTCCTTAATTGAAATTGCACCCACTACTAAATAACCCAAAGAATCCTTTGCCGTTGACGAACCATTTTCACCTACCACAAGTACTTTTTGTGATCCAAGTCGATTTATGATTTTATAAGCAGATAAAGAACTTGTATTGGTCATCGACTTTAACAAAGTGTCATTGTAGTATATAGATAAACTCCCATCACTAATTGACTTTGCGTTGATAAATAAAGTATCGCCTAAGCCTTTTTTAATTGTTTCAAATTGAGGCTGGTAAAGCGGTTGCAGGAATGGCGTATCAATTTTAAC
>CAJBLA010000078.1 GCA_903953815.1 uncultured Bacteroidota bacterium
AAATAAAGAAGTTGAATGTTGTATCCTAGGAAACGGACCTTCCTTAATTAATGACTTGAACAATAATCTCACATTTTTTGAAAACAGAGAATTGATTGTTGTAAATGCATTTTCGAAAAGTAATTATTTTGAAAAGTTACAGCCAAAGTATTACGTTTTAATTGATCCGGTTTTTTGGAATAAAAATATAAGTGTAATTCATCAAAAAGAATTAGAAGTTTTAGATTTAATAAATGAAAAAGTTAATTGGGACTTAAATTTAATTGTACCATTTGTTGCGTTTAAAAATTTGAGTAATAAATTTTATAAAAATAAATTTATTACTGTTTATTTTTATAATCACACTATTATTAAAAATCTTTTTTCAAAACAAATTAGACATAGATTATATTCTCATGGAATAGGAACACCAATTTTCCAAAATGTTGTCTCTGCAAGTATGTTTAACGCATTAAATTTAAACTTTAAAAAAATATTTTTGTTTGGCGTAGAACATAGTTGGATAAAAAACATTTGTGTAAACAAAGACAATGTAGTTTGTCTTAAAGAAGAACATTTTTATGAAATTCAGAATACATTGCCCCTCTATGATGGTAATGGAAATAATTATAAACTCTCAAAACTACTCTTTGATTATGCTAATATGTTTTTAGGTTATACTATAATTGAAGAATATGCAAAATATAAAAATTCCATAATTTATAATATGACTCCTGATTCATACATTGATGCATTCGTTAAAAAAAATTATAATGAAATTTCTTAATAAAAAGATTTTCAAAAGCACTCTTTTAAAGAATACAGCAGTTTATACCATTACTACAATCATAAATAGTGCAATTCCATTTATATTGATTCCAATATTGACAAGATATCTAGATCCAACTGATTATGGTATTATTTCTGTTCACGCCGTAATAGTTGCTATAATTAGTCCATTTATAGGGTATAATGTTTATAGTAATTTTACTAAAATATATTATTCAAATGAAAGATCTAATTTGAACATTTATATTGGTAACGCTCTTTATATACTTGTCGGGAGTACGATAGTAACATGCCTTATGCTTTTTTTTTCAATTGATTGGATTGTCAAACAAACACATATTCCATCAATATGGATATGGTCAACGGTAGTTATAGCTTTTACTCAATTTATAATTCAAATTCCACTTACAATTTGGCAAGCTAAGAATAGCGCATTCGTCTTTGGATTATTTCAAATAACTTCTACATTATTGAATTTTACAATCACATTAATTTTAGTTGTTTTATATAAAAGGAATTGGATAGGAAGAATTGAGGCACAATTAATTAATGGAATTTTATTTTCAATCATTTCGATTGTTATTTTAATAAAAAATAGACTACTATATTTAAGAATTGATTGGACATACATAGTGTCTGGCATTAAATTTGGTGTTCCATTAATTTTACATGTAATTGGTGGAGTTTTTTTATCAATCATAAATCGCTTTTTTATTACGAAGTATGTAGGACTTGAAGAAGCAGGTCTTTTTTTTCTAGCCTTTCAGCTTACTAGTATTATTAATATTTTCACAAATGCATTAAACACAGCATATGTTCCATGGCTATTTGATAAATTGGCTTTAAATTCTGAAATAGAGAAGAAAAAAATTGTTAATTTAACTTACAAGTATTTTATTTTTCTTTTTATTTCTTCAATTTTGTTTGTAATATTTGTACCATTTTTATTTGACATTGTTGTAGGAAAACACTTTCTTAGGGCAATTAAGTATATTAATTGGTTAGTAATTGGTTGTGTATTCAATGGAATGTATTTAATGGTAACTAATTATTTAGTTTATGTTAAAAAAACCTCCTTGCTTGCTATAAGTACATTCTCTGCTGCAATCATAACTGTTTTATTAAATTATATTTTTATTTTAAAGTTTTCCGCAATAGGTGCAGCCATGGCTAGTGCTGTTGGTTTTGCATTATTATTTCTTTTCACATGGTATTTTAGTGCTAAGTCATATAAAATGCCCTGGTTTAAATTTAAAAATGTATAATGTTTAAGTATTTTATAGTTAATCCGATTACCCTATGGCTTAAATATATTTATAAGTTTTTAGTTATAAGATTTAGTGAAAAAAATGTTTTTGTTGATTATTTATCGTTTTGTTATAATGTTAAATTTGGCATCTACATATCTATAGGAAGATATAACACATTAAATAATTGTTCGGTAGGAAATTTTACATATACAAGTTCCGATTGTTATATTAACAATGCGAGAATAGGAAAATTTTGTTCGATAGGAAGCAATGTTAAAATTGGACTTGGTATGCATCCAACTAGAGATTTTGTTTCAACTCATCCAATATTTTATTCTACTAGAAAACAATCCCAGATATCATTTGTTGAAAAATCTTTTTATAAAGAAACACAAGATGTCATTATTGGTAATGATGTTTGGATTGGAGCCAATGCGATAATACTGGATGGAGTAGAAATAGGTAATGGCGCAATTATATCTGCAGGTGCTGTTGTAAATAGAAATGTACCTCCATATTCTATTTACGGTGGAATTCCTGCTAAATTCATAAAAAATCGTTTTGATGAAAACGAAATCATTTTTTTGCAAAATCTAAAATGGTGGGATAAAGATTTGGAATGGCTTCAAGCAAATACCCGCTATTTTCAAAATATAAATGACTTAATTTTAAAAACAAATAATAGTATCATATGATAATTAAATTATTAAAAAAAATAAAATTCTTTTTCGATCTTTTAGGAATTAATTTAATAAAATTGTTTTCCAATATAGTATTCTTTCCTAGGTATATCTATGATTTTATAAAATTTTACAACTTATCTAAAAAAAATAAATCAAAATTTACTTTTTCTTTCTTTCCAATTCTTGATGATAAATACGCCCCAAGCGGTTCAACTAAAGGTCACTATTTTACTCAAGATCTTTTTGTTGCCCAAGAGATATTTCATGAAAAACCAACAAAACATGTCGATATCGGCTCTAGAATAGATGGATTCGTAACACATGTTGCATCGTTTAGAGAAATAGAAGTAATTGATATTAGACCAGTTGATTTAAATATTGATAATATAAAATTTCTACAACTTGATTTTTCAAAAGAGCTCAATAAAGAATTTTATAACTATAGTGATTCGATATCATGCTTGCATACTTTGGAACATTTTGGTTTAGGAAGGTATGGAGATAAAATAGATCCAGATTCATTCAAAAAGGGTTTAAATAATTTATATTTATTATGTAAACAAGGTGGAAGTTTTCATTTTTCAGTTCCATTAGGTGATAATAAAGTTTTTTTTAATGCCCATAGAACATTTAGTTTGCAGTATTTATTCGAATTCCTTGATCCATTATTTGAAATTAAATCATTGTCTGTTATTGATGATAATGGCATATTTCATAAAAAGATTGGACTTGATGATAATAGAATTATTGAAAATTTTAATTCAAAATATGGTTGTGCCATATTTCATTTGATAAAAAAATAAATTGAAAATTTCTATAATAATACCTAGTTTCCAAAGAGAATTAGAGTTAGATAATAACATATTTTTTTGGCAAAATGAGTTAGAGGATTACGATCATCATATTTTAGTTGCCAATGCTAGTAATTACGAAACTTTAAAAACTAAATATTCATCAAATTATAGAGTTATATTTCTTAATGTTTCTGAAAAATGTTGGTGGTCAGAATCGGTTAACTGTGCAATTAAAAAAGCTTTAGACCTAGATTCAAGTCATATATTGGTCACAAATGATGATATGATATATCCAAGCGGATTGATAGAGTTATTCATTAATAAATACACACATGATGAAATACTTACAATACCACAGCTGCAAAATGATGGTATTATTTATAATGGTTCATATATTAAAGGGTTTTTTAAAGACTTTATCCCAAATAAAAATGATTTTTTTGATAGTGCTATTATAGATTCAACAAATGGGAGCTGTTTATTCATTCCAACCAGAATTTTTGAAAATATTGGTTTTTTTAATTACCTAGATTTGCCTCACTATTTCTCTGATATTGAGTTTATTTTAAGAGCTAGAAATAATGGGTATAAATTAAGATTATTGAATTTCAAGCCTATTATACAAGGTCCTCCAACTGAATTTTATAAAAGATTTTCTTATTTCAATATATTTTTTCACAAAGGCTCTCCACTAAATACTCGAGCAGTTATATTTTTTGGCCATAAGTTATATAATAATCACTTTAATCTTTTTCTTGGAATGGGCTTGAAATATATATTAAACTATCTAGTAAATATTTTAAAATTTCAATTTAAAAAATTAAAGAATATAATCATTATAAGAAATGATTAAAAGAACAATTGTAATTCCATGCGCTGGTGACTTTCAAAATTCCAATTCTGGTTTTGTGAATTACTCCTCAAATGCTATGTTACCACTAAATGGCAAGCCTGTCATTAGTTGGATTATTGACAATCTAAAAGAAAAAAAAATTAATGATATTATCATTGTAAGTCGATTAGAAGACAACAATTTAAATGATTTTTTAGATTGGGCTTATAATGATATAAAATTAGTACATGTTGAAGAATTCAAAACTAATTCAATTTTAGACTCAATTTCAGCCGGTTTAAGTAATATTCATATTTCTGAAGATCATGTTATTAGTGTATTATTAGGAGATACATTAATTTTTGATACATTTCATGACGATTTAGATTTTTTATATTTTGGATTAAAAAATGATTCAAAAAAATGGTGTTATTTAGAAGTAGATACAAATAGTAATTTAATTAACCTTTATGATGATATAAGGAATGATAGTGTTGAATCACAAGTTGCGTCTGGTTTCTATAATTTTACAAAAGGGAAGATATTTTTTGAAACTTTAAAAGAGTGCATTAATCATCATAAAATTGAAATAAGTGATGTTATAACGGGGTATAAAAAGAAGTTTCCATTTAAGGTAATAGAATGTAAAAACTGGTTCGATTTAGGCCATATAGATGGAATCCTATATTCAAAAAGGAAATTAATTAGTTCAAGATCTTTTAATAGTTTGAATATAAACCCAATACTAAATACAATTACAAAAACTAGTCAAAATAACGAAAAGTTAAGGGACGAACTTAACTGGTACAAGTTATTGCCTGAAGAATTAAAGGTATTATCCCCTAGATTGTTAAGTACTAGTACAAATGATAATACAGTTACAATCGTACAAGAGTTTTATGGATATCCAACACTTGCTGAGCTTTTCCTTTATAGTAAAATCACTAAGTCAATTTGGAGTGAAATTTTCAGACATTTATTTATCTTAAATTCTGAATTCAAAAAATATACACATAGTTTTAATAATAATGTTTATCACGATATTTATGTTAACAAAACAATAGAAAGAGTAAACAAATTAAGAGAACAACAAGAATTTAATAATCTTTTTAAATATGAAACAATAATCATTAATGGCTTAGAATATAAAAATTTGCCGATATTGTTAGACAAATTTATTCAAAAACTGTCTTTACTTAATAATACAAATAGTAATACTCATATCATACACGGCGATTTTTGTTTTTCAAACATATTATTTGATGTTAATTCATTTATAATAAAGCTTATAGATCCCAGAGGTAGTTTTGGAGTAAAAGGAATTTATGGAGATTCTAGGTATGAAATAGCTAAATTAAGACATAGTGCTTTAGGAAAGTATGATTTCATTGTTTCAAATTTGTTTAAAATAAAACTTAATCAAAATGAAATAAATTATACAATAGCTACTAATGAAAATTATAACATAGTAAAAGATATATTTGATGAGTATGTAATAAAATATGATTATAATTTAGAAGAAATAAAATTAATTGAAACTTCATTATTTATAAGTATGCTACCATTACATGCGGATAATTTAAATAGACAGTTAATGCTTTACGTAACAGGAATAATAAAATTAAATGAACTTATATGAGAATTGTAATTGATTTAGACGGGACAATTTGTCCAATAAGAAAATCCAATCAGACTTATGCTGATTTATTGCCTCTGCCAAATGCTGTAGAAAGAATAAATGAATTAAAAAACGAAGGACATTATATAATTATAAGTACGGCAAGAAATATGGCAACTTGTGAGAGTAATGTAGGAAAAGTACTAAAAAATGTTGGTAAAATTACTCTTGAGTGGCTCGATAAATATAATATTCCATATGATGAGATTTTTTTTGGAAAACAAAATGCAGATGTATATATAGATGATAGGGCACATCGTTTTGATGGTTGGGATTCAATTAATTCAAAATCATTATCATTAATAGCAAAAGCTAAATAAAATGAATGTAATATTACCTATGGCCGGAAGAGGTACAAGATTTTCTAATTTCGGTTATACTACACCTAAACCATTTATTGAAATTAATGGTAAACCAATGTTTATCTGGGCGTTAAAAAGTTTAGAAGGCTTAAAGGTTAATAATTTATTTATTATTGTATTAGAGGAACACATAATAACATATAAATTAGATTACTTATTAAAAAAATATTGTAATTATCCTTATAAAATTATAGCAATAAAAAATATTACCGAAGGACAATTATGTACTGTAATAGAGGCAGAAAAATATATAAATTTACAAGAAGATATTTTAATTATAAGTTCTGACACTTTGGTTATCAGTAATATTAACGACTTTATTAACGATAGTAATCAAAAAATTGATGGAATTATTTCAACTATGGAGTCAGAGATTGGCAATAATTGGAGTTTTGTCAAAATTGATAAAAACGAGAATGTTATCGAAGTTGCAGAAAAGAATAGAATATCAAATAATATTAGTACTGGATTGTACTATTTTAAAAGTTCATGTAAGTTTTTTCAGTATTCTCATAAATTAATAGAAAATAACATAAGAGTAAATGGTGAATTTTATATCATTCCTGTTTATAGTTTAATGTTAGATGATGGTTTAAACCTTAGAATAGCAAATTCTATACAAATGTGGGATATGGGCAATCCAGAAGCAAAACAAAATTTTGAAGAAGCACTTAATAATAAATTAGTATTGATAAATGACTAAATTAAATAATGTCTTTGTTTTTTTTGTACTCTTTTCGCTTTCATTAAATGAATTTTATCACGAAACATTTGGCAGAATACTTGATTATTTTGCCATTATTTTAATTATATTTTATTTCTTTTTAAATAAAAAAAACAGATTAATTTCAAAAGGTGATTTTAGTATTTTTTTATTTTTTGTTCCATTTATAATTTGGGGATTCATAAATGTTAAAATTCTCCCTTCATTAGCAGTTTTATTAGGTTGTTCCGTTATTGCAATTTTTGCAAAAAATGTCTCAAAAACATGTAGAGATCTTATTTATATTTTAGATATTGTAATTCTATTACATTTTTCTGCATTTATTGCACAAATTTTCTTCTTTTATGTGCTCAAAATCCCATTTTCTTATCTTGATTATTTTCCAAACTTACAACAAAGTAGAATATATAATGAAGGATTAAATCTACTCAGACCAGGCGGATTTATGATGGAACCAAATTCCTATTCTGCTAATATATTTATGTTAACGTTTATTAACTATAAATTAAACAAAAATAAAATTACGCACATTTCTTTATTTGCTTTAATTACAGTTCCATTCACAACATCGCTTTGGGGAATTGCTTTGTTAATTTTATTAGTTTTTTTAAGTTTCAAATTAATATATAAAATCATTTCATTTGGTTTAATAATAATAAGTACCACAATCATATATCAAATACTTGACAATTCAATTGCATTTGAGCGAGTTATTAGAATTCTTGAAGATCCAACCTCAGATAATTCAATAGTAACAAGACTTGGATTAGACTCTTCTTATAAAAGTAATGTAATTAACCTTATTTTTGGTAATGGCATAAATTCTACTGATTTTCAGTCATTTCTTGGTGGCAACGGTATTAGTTATGTTATTTTTTGTTTCGGTATTCTGGGCACAATATTTCTATTTTATTGGTTTTATTTAAGTAATAATTTTAAAATGCTAGTATTGTTTATCTTTTTTCATCTAACATATCCTTATTATTCATATCTAATATTTTGGTTCTTTCTTTCAATTTCGTTAAAAAATATCCATATTAGTTCAATTGACAAGAAATTTTCAATTGATAATATTTAATATTACATATGTAAAGTTATGGTTAGTATATTAGTACCAGTATATAATAGAAAGGAAGAGTTATTAAAATTATTAGAATCATTTGTCGATGAGTTTTTTAATAATAAAATTGATTTTGAAGTAATTATTATTGATGATTTAAGTGATGATGGTTCTTATGAAGTAGCAAAAAAGTATTCTGAAGAATATAATTTTTTCCAATTAATTTCAAGTGGATATAAATCCCCGGGTATGTCTAGAAATATTGGAGCAAAGATAGCTAGATATGAATGGCTGTTATATTGTGATAGTGATAATATGATGGTTAGAAATTGGACTAATTTGATTTATTCGATATTAAAAACTCACAAAGATTACGACGGCATTTGGTTTCCAGCAAGGTGTAATAATAAAATATTAACAGGGAATACTTATATAGAAAAAGGAAACCATAAAATCTCTCCATTTTATTATTTTAATAATTACATAGGCGAGGTGGTACATTGTATAAAAAAAGAGTTCCTTGTTAATAACCAATATTATTATTTACAAGGAACTAGTAATGACTTTCCAGATCTTCTTTGGTTTCATTTGTTTACAAATAAAAATCATAAAATCATATTTTACAACCTTGTTATACAAGAGTATTTTATTTCATCAAATAATAGAATTAGCACTGATTGCTCTATAGAGAAAAATTACAGCCAAATAGTTCATTATAAATTAGTGTTATTAGAAATTATTAAAACAAGATATGTGTTTACTAAATATTTCATAAAAATTTTAATTAAATTCTTCTTTTTTATATTAATCGTAGATGATAGAGAGAAATCTTTAAAATACGAAGTTGGTATATTAAGATGGTTGTCTAGAATTTCATTCAATATTGGATTGGGCAATATTTTATTAAATAAATTATTAAATAAACGAAAATCAAATGAAGGTATTATTTGTTAATCCTCACAGATCAGATTTTGTATATAATTCTCCTATTTATTATTTTTTAAAAAGAAAAAGTCTAAAAAAGTATCATTATCTTGATAAATTTTTTAAAAAACATGACACAGAACTATTTTTTGTAACTTCATCGTTAATAGGTTTTTTTGCAAGTTTAAAAATTCAAAATGTCGATAAAATTTTTGTTAGAATTGAAAAATATTTTTTTAATAAGATAAATTTTGATAATAATATTTCTTCAGTTTTGTCATTAAATAATGTAAAGTCTTATGATGTTACATTTTGTTTTGGGTTTTCTGTAAGGGATATAAGTAAAAAACAATTTGATAAAATAGCTAGTGTAAGTAATTTATTAATTATTCATTTGTCTCATTATCATATTTATGCAAATAAACTTAACGATTGGGGAAAGTATAAGAATGTTGTTTTTTGTGCTGATGCTGACATAAGACAGAACTATTTTTATAATTATTTTGGCAACAATAATTCACCTTTTTTTGTTTTATCATATGCAATAGATTCAAATAGATTTAAATTACTTAATTCACTTTCAAATCGTGAATCCAAAATTATTTGCACTGGTACATTTCACGAATTTGAAAAAATAAATAAAATATCTAATTTAAAACTAAATCCTATATCGAATATTTTTGGTTTTTTGACAATCCATCCTGAACGAAGATTTTTGTATTATTTCAAGAATAAACTAGATAATATCATAATATTCAACAACCCAATGGGGAAAATCAATTTATTTAAAATCTTGAAAAAAAGCAATTCAATTAACCAATCTAAATATTTTTCATTTGATATTGTTGAAGAATATAATAAGTACAAATTTGCTTTCATTGGTGAAGAGTCTATTGTTGGTTTACCCGGAATAGGTGTATTTGAAGCAATTCTTTGTGGATGTATTCCTATAATAAATGATTTTTGTTATAAAGGAACACCTCTAGAAAATTCAATTATTCCAATAAAATATAATAATATGAATCATCTTTTTAATATAATTAGAGGTTGTGAAACTCAATTTAATAACATTCAATATACAGATGAGGCTTTATATGATTTTCGAGAAGAAGTTTCAAAATATTACTCAGAATTAAACCAAATTGAACAACTCAATAAATATCTTAATATATAATAATGAAAACCGCCGTTTTTATAATGTCTTGCGACAAAACAAGAGACGTTTTGTTACATTTTGTTGAAGCTTTTAATAAATTTTGGGATAACAATAGACTGCCAGTTTATTTAGGAACAAATAATGAACCTACTCCATTAAATTTTAAGAATTCAATTTTATTGCCAGTACCTAAATCTAACTGGAAACAAGAAACACTTGAACAATTGTCATTATTACAACAAATTGATTCTACTTTAACTCATGTTATAATATTGCTTGACGATTTTATCCTAAATCAAAATGTTGAAAACGATAGATTAACAAATATGCTCGATTCAGGACAATTAAGGAACATAAAATATCTTAGACTAAAAAGATTAGAAGAAGGAATTTTTAAAAAGATTATCCAGTGTATTTCTATTGAAAGTGATTTTTTAAATGAAAAAATATTTAAAATAAGAAAATTACATCCATATTTTACATCCTTACAAATCGCAATTTGGGACATTAATTATTTAAAATCTTGTATAACAAATTGCAATAATATATGGGCCTTTGAAACACAAAAAAATTCACAAATCGAACACTACTCAGTTTTACATAATATATTTCATTATCAACATATAGTAGAAAAAGGGAAATGGGAATCATACGCCCCAATGTACTGCAAAAAACATATAAATTTTTTTAATTCCGGAAACAGAGAATTTCGTTCATTAAATTTATTTCACAAACTTAAAAATCGAATAAAAAAAATTAAGTTTTTAATTTTTGGATATTGGTTTACTAATTTCGAATGATTAAATGAAAATATTACATGTTGTGCACGTTCCATTTGCAATTCCATATTTTTTAGGGGATCAATTAAAATATTTCAAGGATCATTCTAATATTGAGATACATATAGCTTGTAGTCCTTCAGAAGTTTTTTATTCTTATTCAAAAAAATGGGATTTCATACCTTTTGAATTAAATATAAAAAGAAAAATTTCTATAATTACTGATTTAATTTCGATATATAATTTAGTAATTTATATTAAAAATAACAAATTCAATGTGGTTGTTAGTCATTCACCTAAAGGAGCTTTAATCGGAACTATAGCAGCGTATATATGTGGAATTGATAAAAATATTTATGTAAGGCATGGTTTGTTTTACGAAACAAGTAGTGGTTTTAAATTAATAATATTTAAAACTTTCGAAAGAATCGTTTCATTTTTTTCTTCAAAAGTTATTTGTGTTAGTAAATCAATTTTAGAAAAGAGTATTTCTGATAATATAACTAATGAAAATAAAATGATTTTGATTAATAAGGGATCATTTAACGGTATTGATACAAAAGTTAAGTTTAACCCAATAAATTTCAGTGAAGCCCTAATTCAAACTTTAAGAAATAAATATAATATTTCTAGAAATGATATTGTTATTGGATATGTTGGTAGATTAAGTAAGGATAAAGGTATTGTAGAGCTATTTCAAGCATGGATATTATTAAAAACTAAAATAAATAATATTAAGTTACTATTGATAGGGCCACTAGACGAAAGAAATGCTATTGAAAATATATATTTAGAAAAAATCAGGAATGATAATAGCATAATATTAACTGATTTAATTATTAATACTGCACCTTTTTATAAGCTAATGCATATTTTTATTCTTCCTTCTTATAGAGAAGGATTTCCAACTGTTGTGTTAGAAGCATCATCTATGGAACTGCCTGTTATAACTACAAAAAAAACTGGTTGTATTGATTCTATTATTGAAAATGAAACAGGAATGTTTGTAAATATTTCTCCTTTAGACATATCAAATGTAATTAGTCACTATATAAATAATCCTGTTTTAAGAAATATGCATGGAAAAATGGGAAGAAAATTTGTTGTTGAAAACTTTGAACAAACTTTAATGTGGGAATACTTATATAGAAAATTATATAGCTAAATTTTGAAAACTACTATTCTTCTTACCGGTCACAACGGATATCTTGGTAAAGAATTACTAAGAAACCTAAATACTAATAATATAATTATAAAAACATGCAGTAGGTCAAATCACTCAGACTTTTCAATTGATTTATCAAATAAAATACCAAATTTCAATTATAAATTTGATGTAGTTATTCATTCTGCTGGTAAAGCCCATTCAATTCCTAAATATAAAGATGAGGTAGATTCGTTTTATTATGTAAACGTTCAAGGTACTAGAAATTTATTAAATGGGTTATCTAGCAATATACCAAAACAATTTGTGTTTATTAGTTCGGTTAGTGTTTATGGATTAATTGAAGGAGAAAATATAAAAGAAATATGTCCATTAATTGCAAATGATCCTTATGGTAAAAGTAAGATTGAAGCAGAAGGAATTGTTAAAATGTGGTGTGATAAAAATAATGTAGTATGTACTATTCTAAGGTTGCCACTTGTCATAGGAATAAATCCACCTGGCAATTTTGGTGCAATGATTCGAGGAATTAAAAAAGGATATTATTTTAATATTGGTGGGGGGAGGGCAAAAAAGAGTGTAGTACTAGCGTCGGATATAGCTAAATATATTTTAAAAGCTGCCGAAGTTGGCGGTATATATAATTTAACGGATGGGATACATCCATCATTTTATGAATTAAGCAAATGTATATCACATCATTTAGACAAATCGTTTGTTCCAAATATGCCATTATTTATTGCTAAGATTCTAGCTATAATTGGTGATATAATTGGAAATAATTTTCCAATTAATACTTATAAATTTTCTAAAATTACTTCGACTTTAACTTTTGATGACACAAATGCAAGAATCATTTTTGGTTGGAACCCGAATCCGGTTTTAGAAAGCTTTAAATTACACGAAGATGCTTAATAGAATTTTTGCACTTATTATACTAATTCTTTTTTCTCCTCTTTTTATTTTTGTTGCAATTGCTATTATATTAGAAGACGGTTTCCCGGTTTTATTTAAACAAAAACGAGTAGGTATAAATTATACTTTCTTCAACATCTACAAGTTCAGGAGCATGAAGAAGAATACCCCGAATGTTGCAACTCATTTACTAACTAATCCGGAGCAATATTTGTTAAAAATTGGTGCATTTATTCGAAAAACTAGTTTAGACGAATTACCTAACCTCATCAACATCATCAAAGGAGAAATGGTATTTGTTGGGCCAAGACCAGCCTTGTACAACCAAGATGATTTAATGATATTAAGAGTAGCTAAAGGTGTAGATAAACTCAAACCTGGCATAACTGGTTGGGCACAGATTAATGGAAGAGATGAAATATCTATTGAAAAGAAAGTCCAATTAGAACAGGAGTATATGTATAAAAGATCTACACTTTTTGATATGGAGATCATCATAAAGACCTTCACTAATGTATTATTTAGTAAAGGAGTAAGTCACTAGTATTATTTTAAATTTATTAAGTAAATGACCCACCAATTGGTGGGTTTTGCGTTTTCAGGTATTACATCATTATTTGAACCCTTTTTCGTAACCCTTGATCTTAGCTCCCAAAATACCTAGCTCTTTTTCAATTGTTAATCTATTAAATGCAACAGGATTAAATTTTGGACCTAACCATTCTACTACGCTTTCATATTCTTCATGGGAAGGATCTGTTAAAATTTCTAAAAGTTCTCTGTAGCGATAAACGCCTCCGCAGTCTTCTGGAGGACACGCATTTTGGCCTGAAAGAAAAGATGGCAACAATCCATTTTGAGGAGCATTACTTATTTCAATTAGTTCGAGATGATGCTTCCATCCATCCCCAAAATCATAAACGTAAATAGCGGACGTCCCAATTTTGGGAAAAACATCCTCCAATAGTACCGACTTAACATCTGTCACATCCCCAAAATCCTCATCAACAAGTCTACTATCTGCAAAACGTAAGTTATTGATGGAGAACTCGTACAAATGACGATTTTCCCAGCCCATAACGGTTTGAATGATATGATGCATCAGATATAGACTAGTCTCTGACGATACCTTAATGGTTCTTGAGACCAATGGTTCCGTGTTGATCAGATCTATTTTGAATATATATGTTGGCATGCGGTTGGAATTGTACCGTAAATTAGCATTAAATGATTATTTACGCAATTTAGAGCTGTAAGGTCACGTTTACATCCAAGTGGCTCTCTAACAGCAGAATGGTAGGTTATAATTGATAAATGTAGGCTATGTTTGAATAGAATTTGCACTCAGCAGAAAAGGGAGTATGTTTATTGTCAGAAAAAGTCATTCTTCTTCAAATACTTCATATTCAACCCATTTCCCGTCTCTAAAAATTTCTGCTCTAATCCATCGATTAATATCAATAGGAGAAAAGCTCCCAAACCATTCCGATGGGTTACCTCCAATTCGAATACCGCTGGATTCCATTGCATCAGCCATTTTTGGCTTAATTTTTGCAATTTTTCGAATGGTTTTCCAAGGTAATAAGCCCTTAGATTCGACCTCAATTCTCGCACAACCAAAGTTTTTCAATTGCTCTTCAAAGGTCATTTGAGTAGGCTCTCCTTTTTGATTCCTAATCATCTTTGTTGCAGTAGCTTCCCACTTTGGGTTGGAGGATACCCATGCACATGGTTTTTCCTTTTTATTTTCAATATCAGCAGATGCAAGTCTAATTATTTCACTTTGTATTATTATTTCTAATCTGGTTTCTGTTGTATAGTGGAAGTATCGCTTTGGAGGTTCCATAATTGATGAATTTAATAAAGTTTATTTTACGGGTTTTTAAAGTTACAAAATTTGTCCATTTTTAAAACTTAACTATTTCCGGGGAAGCCTACAATGACCACACCATTATGGCTCACAAACGCTAGAATAGGAGGTTAGAATTGATAAAGGGTGGCTCAGTTTGCGTGGAATATGCAGAATATGCTCGGAATATTAGAAAGAAACACTTTGGAAGCTAATAATTAAACTAATACTGGTAGGTTTAGTTTGAGCTGAATACTGACACAGTTTGATTTTGATTGGGAAATTAGAATAAACTACTTAGTATAATATTAGTTAGTACCTAGAAAATTAGCATTTAGTATATTATTACTTAGTAAAATAGTAATTAGAAATATTAGTACATTAGTATTTTTAGTAATTAATATGCAAAAAGCTAAGGAAAAAAGTTGACAAAGTCAAATAATTGACCATATTTATTTTAATAAATATTTTTTCACTTTAAGGTTCAATTTAGACTCATTAATTATTTGATTAATCAGTTTTTTCGCTTGTTCCTCCGTGATAATGATAATTTTCCGCTTTTTCATTTGTTTTTTATTTAATAAATATTCCAACTTTTATTTAGGGTTTACTTATTGAGTATTTATTCTTATCATTTATTAATCCTTTAAAAATAAAAAAAGGGAGTTAAAACAATGAAAGAAGAATTTGTAGATTACGTATTTAGCTTTTATGGCCCAGGTGAGGTTTATGGAAAGCATTTTAATCATCTGTTAACAAGAGATCAAGTGGAGTTTGGTGTAAATATTCTGCAACATCACTGCAATGAAAGAGGAATAGAATTTATGGGAGATAGTTATGATCGCGAATATACATTATCGATTATGCAGCAATATTATATTTGTAATGATTCGCTTCGTGAAATCTTTACTTTTTTGAGTGATAATTATTGTTACTCAGATGAAGACTGATAATCTTTTTTATTAATAATATTGATATAAAATCTAATTTTTTTACTGGCTAAATCCCATATTTAAACTGCTTTTTTAAACATAATTATTTAAGGGTTTACTTTTTAGGATATTATTGATATTTTATCTTATAAAAATAAATTATATGGAATATTTTAGCACAATACCGCGAATGTCGGTAAAGAAATTAATTTCTCTTGGGCTTGATGTAGAATTAAGCCAAGATAGAAAAACGATGAGAATTAAGGTCTCTGATAATGATTTAATAAAATACAAATGTGATTTAATTGAAGAGGAGTATCCTGAGTGTTTACCTGAATCAAGTTCAATTTTGGAACTTAATTTTAATCAACCCATAAAAAGAAAGGACTCATCATTAAGTAGTTTCTTTTCTAGTCAATCGGATGATTTGATATTCAATTATTTTCACAATGATCTCTTGCCATCAATTGGTTTTCAACCGTGTGGGGTAATGTTTTATTCCTTATAAATTAATAATTTTTAGGTGATGATTTGATAAAGGATGGCTTTCTACCATCCTTTATTTATTTCTATTCTTGTAAATATATATCTCGTTTTTAGGATTAAAATCTCAAGTATGTAGTTACAGTGTGGTTCGAATAGTTCTACAAAATATCTTGTCTTACGTATAATGATAAACACGACACAAATGGTACTAAATTTTTGTTTATTTTAACTTAAATCCATGGTTAATTAGAAGTATTTTTAGTTTTACCCCAGATAAATTGATCAGATATCCTCAATGGAAAATTCGAATATATTTCCACATTTGCATCAGTCCTTAAGGTTCTAGCTCTGCCAACAGCTTGAATTAAATCAGATTCAATCAAACCCAATTGGATTTCTCTAAGTTCAGGGTGATCAT
This sequence comes from uncultured Bacteroidota bacterium, assembly GCA_903953815.1. Lineage (GTDB taxonomy): Bacteria > Bacteroidota > Bacteroidia > Chitinophagales > Chitinophagaceae > Sediminibacterium. The sequence continues at coordinate 16,776 of CAJBLA010000078.1, forward strand.
AACAGTTGAACATGAATTTAAACCCATTGTTTTCTATTTCTTTATACCCCATCGTTGTATCGGAGGTTTTAAAGTCTATGCCCAAGATTTTGGCAAGTAATAGATATTCAACATTATTTCGGTGAGGTGTTCCAACCACAACTAAGTTCTCTCCGGCTAGTGTATCGTATCCAGAGCAATTCCCGAAGTATATTTCATGACATGCGTTTGAAAATTGATGGGTGAAAGATTTAAACGTGATTACTTTTTTTTCTCCTACTTCTTCACTTATTAGATTAACATACTTTTCGAGTCCATTACGCGCGCAAGAACGTTTGGTATATTGTACAACCTTTCCTTTTTGCTCAACATCGCCAACATCAAACAATTCAACTCTATCCCCAAACAGATATTTATAAATGGTTGGATTTATAGTAGCAGAGAGGATAATAATTTTCTTATTCTTAGGTAAGGTTACTTTATTGACATAATGGACCAAGTTGGGATCTTTTTTATCTTTTAAAAAGAAGGAAGACGAAAAGAAGCCGAAAATATTTGATTCAGCCAACTTTGATTCAGCTACTTTCTCAATAAGTTCATCTAGATCAAATAGCAAGGTTGGAGACGAGATTATTTCAGCTGGATTAGCACTTTGTAGAATATTAATGATTTTGATTAAATCAATTCTTCCCTTTTGTAGAGTTAGACCAATGGCGAACAAATCTGAAATTTTAACCTGTTTGATTTGAACTAATGATCCAATTGGGTCTTCATCAAATATTAATGTATCATGACTAAATTTTGAATGTATAGCCCTTGTATGGGTTGTTAAAACTGTTTCCTCGGTCTTCACACACTTTTCTAGTTGGTCAAGGTATTCTATAGCTTGACTTAAATCTTCACTAGTAACACTAAAAGAGAATCTACCCGAAACGATATTATGCAAAACAGCCACAGCTTTTTGATGAAGCCCCATTGCATAGTAGTATTCAATCAATTTATTTATCCGCTCATCAGTGAATCTAATGGAATTAGGAGTCATTTGATAGGGAACGCTCATTCTTTCTGTTACTTCTTGCTTTAAGTCATTAGTAGGAAAAGATATTGTGGCGTTAGAAACAGATGATAATAATCTTGTTTTCCCAATGGCAGTTGGGAGCTTAAGAATATGAATTTTATCTAATTCAGTACTTTTTAGTGTATATTCAAAATGCTTTTTTAGTTTTTGTACTGCCTCTTCTAATGGTATTTTATTTACCGCTTCTAATACCTGAATTTTCCCTCTTTGATTTAAAAGTTCAGTTTGCAGATCAAAAATGTGTTTATCCTCAACATTATCAGAAAAAATATGAATTGGTTCTGGGGGATAATAAACTATTCCGAGGTAAGAGAAAATGTTGAAATTATTGTCTGTGTATTCAGTTAGACCTTGCTCATTGTATTTAAGCATGGTTTCTTTCATTATTTTTCTACCTCCCTTAAAATTGATCAAATTGGTAGCAAGCCCAAATAGCTGATCATGATCCAACCATTTACCATCTAAGAATTGGTCTATAATCTTGACTTTATGTCTAGCTAAATCCCAATCAATATTTAGTTGCTCATTTCCCTCTGGAATAGCACCAGTGGTATTTGGAGAATTCCGTTGTTTGTTGTTATTGTTATACAACAAATTACCTTTTTCTCCAACTTCTTCCCCCAACCAAAAACTACATCCTTTTAAGGGTGCAATAGATCTGGTTCTTCCTTTATCTTTAGTGATTAACTCAAGGGATAAATGTTCGGTGAGCTTAGAAGTTTTGATTTCTTCTGTGGATATTATTTGAGAATTTGTTCCAGCAAAAAAGAAGCCACCTCTTCTAAAGCACTTAGGGTCTGCTTCAGGGAATACAGCTTTTAAACCTTTCATTAATACATCATGATGACCAGCGTCTTTGATTTCAGTATCTAGCAGAAGCATAATTCTGAATTTTAATAATTCATCTGATGACGAAAACGTACGGTACCATATTTGTGGAGTTATGGCATACTCTTCTAGTCTTTTGATTACATCCTCAGGATAAATAATTGATTCTTTATTATCAAAATCAAGACCTATCACTGACTGGGATAACCAATTTTCATTTTTTACTAAACCATTAAAAACACCACCCGACCAAGTATAGCCATAGGGTTGCTGGACAATAGTAGCAATTTCATTTGCTGTTATACCCGTTTTTATTTTTAGGTTATTATAAATTATCCCTATGGACTTATCCGACTTTGAGGGCTTTGATTTAATCGGAGTTGGGTTGATTGTGATTTGATACTTTTTCTTTTCCATATTTTCTTTTATTAATAAATAGTAGGACAATTTTAAAAAGTATTCCAAAGCAGAATTATTTTTGTTTTTCTAGATATTTATTTAAAAAACATATACTAATGACTAAAGCAAAACCACAGAGAAGCGAATTCATTCGATTGCGTTTAACGCCGCAAGAACGCCAGATTATTGATCAAATAAATGCCTCAGATTATACAAATGTCTCAGAACATGTGCGTAGATCCTTGCATTTTTATGCAGCAAATAATTTTCCAGCCTTAGTTGCGTTTAAATCGTCAAAGTAATATGAAACCAGAACTATTAGAGAATTTTATCAGGATTAGAGTTACGAATGCAGATAGGGCATTTATAGAACAGTATATCTTACAATCAGACCTTTCCATCTCGGATTTTTTTAGAAATCTGATTCAAGAGTTAAAGAACTCATCACGCAATGCAACTACAAAATAGGTTTGGGATACATTCTGAAATATAGATTTCGACCAAATATTCCACAAAAAGTAGGGTTCCCTTATGAATAGTTTAGATTTCGAATAATTTTGTAGGGGATACCCTGTGGGCAGGCAGGGTAGTTAAAGTGTTGTAAATCATTACTTTAAATCTAAGTCAAAAAGTTTTTCAATAAAAAAACAAAGTTAATTCTTGGATATATGATTTGAGTTATTTACCTTTGCATTATATATGAGAGTAAAATTTCCGCAAATATTGTGTTTTGACGATTGGGTCGATTTATATAAGCTACCAGACACTTATAAATTGGGTGCTTTGGATAAATCAAATCGTCCATTTGCTAATTTAACAGAGACGCCTTTGCTAAAAGAAACTAGGGCTAAGGTTTTAGGCATTCTTGAAAAAAATAGTGAGGCGGTAAAAGAAATTGAATCAGCAATGGTGTTATACAATCAAATTTATACAGCAGAATCTCCTTCAGTTTATTTGGCTTATGTTAAAGATGCCAAGACAGACCTTGAATATTTGACAGCCAAAACATTTTGGCCATTAATGGATGGGAAGAAGAAAGAGATTAGAATCTATATAGGTTCAAAAAAAGATTTCCCAAATCACAAAAATTTAAAAGTTCATATGATGGCAAAGCAAAAGATGAAAGAACACTTGAAAGCAAAAATGTTGGGTGTTGAACAGCTAACACTCTTGTAGATTTTTTTTAACCAATAACTATATCCATAATAAAAAGTGGATTTTATTATATACTTTAACTATATCCAAAATAAAAAATAGATAATATGGAAACAAACAAAATTCAATTAGTTACAATCCCAGTTGGGGATTTGCTAGGTATGATTTCAATGGCTGTTAATACAGAAATTGAAAAACTAATTAATAATCCAAGATTGGGAGAAGGATTTAAGGACGATGTCTTGGATCGGAAACAGGCTGCAGAGCTACTGAAGCTAAGCGAACAAACATTAACCAAACTTTTCCTTGAAGGAAAAATTGTAGGGCAAAAAAGTGGTGCAAAATATCGATTTCTAAAGTCTTCAATAATCAACTATTTGAGTACCAAAAACAATTAATAAGAAAAACTCGGAGCGGCGAGTAGACCGTTATTTTATTAGTATGAAAAAATCAATTAAAAAACAGGAAATCATTGATGAAGTAAAAAACTTAGAAAGAAAATACTTCGATCTAGTGTGGTATGCTCGTTCATCTTCAAAAGATGATCATATAAAAGAAATCAAAGTAAAAAGAAAACTTATTGAAGAATTGTATCCAGATGAGGTGAAAAATTTAATAAAAAGGAATAACCAAAATTGGGATCATGGTTTTAATAGTGGAATGTTAGCTGGCATGCGATACGTTTTAAGTTTGGCGGTATATGGTAAAGAAGATGCAGAAGAAGATTTCCCATTCTTGGACACCTAATTTAAATTGATTTCTAAAACAAAAAGGATTAAAAATATGGGAATTTCATTTTCATTGGCTAGACCTAAACAGCAATTATCATCTATTCGTGTAAAAGTTTCTATTCGGGGTGCGAACTTCTTTGTGTACACCGGTAAAACGATTTCACCAGATCTATGGGATTTTAAAAAGTCATTTATTAAATCTCAAGTTGGAAATCCTACTGCATCAAAGGCAAGTAAATACCTTCGAAAAATTCAAATGGATTTAACGGATGTATTTGATGACTATAGATTTGGTATATCTAAAATGACTTTTTTAGAGTTGCAAGCAAAAATGCATGAGGTTGTTGGAAATCCCAAATCTAAAATGATTAAAGAAAATCATGGCTTAACTATTCAGTCGAAAACGGCAATAGATTTTATTGACCATTTCATTTCAGATTGCGAAAAAGGTATTCGTTTGAGTCCACAGCGTCAAAAGCTAAAGGAGTCAACTATTAAGTCATTTCGAACTTCTAAAGGATATTTATTGGGTTTTCAAGGTCATAGCAATCTCACATTAAATATTAATGAGATCACTCAAAAAAATATAGACGCCATAAGTGACTTTGTAGTGAACATTAAAAAGCATTCCTTGAATACTCATTCGAAGTTCATGACAGATTTAAATCAAATATTTAAGTATGCCAAGGAGAATAAGGTAATAACTCAAGCACAATTCGCAGAATTGAAATTTGATACCAGAAGAGAAGAAACTGATAGCATATACTTGAAGGAGGAAGAGATAAGTGAGATGTACCAATTAAAAGATTTGCCAAGTGAAAAGCATGAAATTGTACGCGATGTATTTGTTGCAGCCTGTTTTATGGGTTTGCGTTTTTCTGATTATTCAAGTTTAAATCTTGCTAAGATCGTTAATCGAAGATTAGAGGTCATACAAAAGAAAACTGGGAAAAAGGTAACCCTTCCTATTCACCCATTAGTAAATGAAATTTTTACAAAATATAATTTTAGGTTACCGAAAATCCCTAATAATAATGAGTTTAATAAACTTATAAAAGAAGTTGGTGCATTGATGCCATCGATGCAAGTTGAGTTTTCAAAGCAAATAACCTATGGAAGAGAAAGGGTAATCATAACTAAGCCTAAATTTCAGTGGATTCAGGGGCATTGCCCCCGCAGAAGTCTAGTTACTAACGAATTTTTAAAAGGCACCGATATTCCTACAATTATGTCAATATCAGGGCACAAGAGTTATAAGAATTTTTTAAGGTATATAAAGGCGAGTGGTGAGGAGTTTGCTGATAAACTTGAAAAAATTTGGCAGGAACGATATGCTGGTATTAGTTAAATTTTAAATTATGAATATGCAAAAATGTAAGTATTGTCATTTCACTCAAACAGAAGATGAGTGGATGAGTGAAATTGGATTATATGATCACAAAAGGATAGGCCACGATGATCCAGATCAGTATGTTGAATGTAAAATGTGTTCAAAAATATTACATATTGATTATGATATTGTATCTGGAGGATGAGGTCAGGCTTAAATTTCAATTAAAAATAAAACAAAAAATAAATAACATGGGAAGTGTAAGTATTGACGGTATATGTCCAAGATGTGAAAGCGAGAATTATGTTGAAAATTATCATTATTCAACGCATGAAAATTATAAAATGTGCTATGATTGTGGATATTACACCAGGGTCGTTATTAAAAAAGATGAAAATAAAAATTATATCTTAGTTGACGAATCTAAAGGTTTGGAGTTTAGTAATTTAATCTACGAGGAATTCAAGAATGAAAATCCATTCGGCTGTTTTAGAATTGAATATCTAGGTGGAAATAGTGAAATAGGCACCTTGGATACTGAAAATGATTACAATGATTTTGTGTCAGATTTTATACCAAGTGAGCTTGTTTCCCGCGAAATAAAAGAAGTCATTGTAAGCAGGCTTGTTGAAAATTCAATTCAAAAGGAGGTAGTTTTCTCTCTAAATCCTTAAAAACCCAATAATAAAATGTTATGGAACAACTAAAGCAGCTTAATGCATTTCGTTTAGATGCGGAAGCAAATTTTGATGAATTACAACAAATTCGGGATCGGCACATGAATTCAATAAGCCGTGTTGATTCTAAAATGGATGATTATTACAATATCATTTCTGCAATACGAGCTGAAATATTGCTAATTATTGCAAGTAATGACACGGCCATAGAAGTTGAAGTCCTCACCATGTTTAATGCACAAAATGATCAAGTTTTGTTCACTAAAATTTGTATTCCAGGATTTCCTGCAATTTTCAAGTCATTTTCTTCTATTGATTATGTTTTTTACAATGTATCAAGGGATAAATTGACGAATGACTTTGTATTGCAGGGCAGGTTAAAAGAATTAGTAATTGAATGGCTCAGTTCCCGCCAAGAGTGGTCAGGCATATTCAAACAACCTTTTGCGAATGCAGAACAAGTTATGGAGCGCTTTGTGAATGATGAGGCTGTCTTTCATTTTTTTAAACGAAGGCCAATAATGTTGTGATTTGCGCCCATTATTTGTGTAAATAGACTATTTGCGCTTATAATTGCTTTAAAGCGCTCCAATTCAAGCATTTTACTAACCTGATTGCCTATAAAATACCAATGCTAGCTGGTTTATTCTCATAAATACCCAGAACATACCGTCCCACCTATTAATCGACCAGTTTAAGTTTTAAAACACGTGCAATTTTATACTCAGAGTATAAGAATAGGATTAAAAATAAACTTCAAAAAAAAATTACCGTTATGGTGCCTCAACGGTCAGTCTTTGTAAGGGAGCTTTGATAAAATTGAATTTATACGATTTTAGTTTAAAAAAAATCATATATTTGTACTGTGAGTATAAAAATAGACGATAAATTAAACAAATTGTTGCAGGATACCCCTAAAGGGGCGGTTCTTTTGTCTTCTTGGTTGATGTCCAAAGGGTACTCGTATTCCCTTCAGCACAGATATTTAAAGAGCAATTGGCTTGAAACGATCGGTAGTGGAGCATTTAAAAGGAAAAATGATGATTTATCAGTTTTTGGAGCCATATATGCTTTGCAACACCAAAACGGAAAGAATATTCATTTAGGAGGTAAATCTGCGTTAAGCTTGTTGGGTTTTGCTCACTATATAGAAATGAGCAATACATCGCTCTCATTTTTCGCTCAAACAGGATATAAATTACCGAAATGGTTTAAAAATAATAGGGAGTGGAAGAATCACAAATTGATTTGTTCAAGCTTTTTGCCTCCTCAGCTTGGTACAATGGATTATGATCTAGGCAATTTTAAAATAAAAATCTCAACTCCGGCAAGGGCGATTATGGAGTGCTTAGAAATAGCACCAAAGAAGTTTGATTTAGCAGAAGCGTATTTGATTATGGAGGGTCTAACGAGTTTAAAACCAGGTGACGTTCAAGAATTACTTGAAGCATGTACTTCAGTAAAAGTAAAAAGGTTGTTTTTGTATTTTTCAGAAGCTGCCAACCATTCTTGGTTTAAATATTTGGACATCGATAAAATAAATTTGGGTTCTGGGAAAAGGTCTGTTGTGAAAGACGGAATGTATAATGAAAAGTATAGCATAACAGTACCTAAAAAAATAAACTAATGGAGCCAATATATATACGTCAAACGGAATTATTGCTTAGGGTGTTGCCATATATCCACGAAGTGGGCGTTTTCGCACTGCATGGAGGAACTGCAATAAATCTATTTCATGATGAAATGCCAAGGTTATCTGTAGATATTGACCTAACATATTTGCCAATAGAAAATCGGGAAACTGATTTGAAGGCAATCAAAGCAAATTTGGAGCAAATTGCAATACAGTTAAGACACGTAGTTCCAGGTATTCAAGTAACAAATCCTGATCATATTATGGGGGAGTATAAACTTTACTGTAATTTGAAGGGTGTTCAAATTAAAATTGAAGTGAATACAATTAATCGAGGTGTTATTGGTAATGTAGAAAATAGGAGGTTATGTACAAGGGCGCAGGAAAAGTTTGATCAGTTCTTTGAAATGAAAACTGTTCCTAAGAATCAACTTTACGGAGGAAAAATTATAGCAGCATTAGATCGTCAGCATCCAAGAGATATTTTTGATACTATGAGACTTCTAGATAAAGAATCTCTTGATGAAGAAATTATTAGGGGCTTTCTATTTTGTTTGTTGTCATCCAGTAAACCTATGCATGAGATTTTGGCGCCTATGTTTAAAGACCAGCAAAGCGCCATGAATACTCAGTTTAAAGGAATGACGAATATAGATTTCCCTTATAGCGTTTATGAGCTTCAAAGAAATAGATTACTAGATTCTGTATTAAAGTTACTGAATGGGCAGCACTTGCACTTTTTGATGTCCGTAGCAGAAAATAAGCCGGATTGGATATTTGGAGACTGGAGTAATTTTCCAGGAATAAGTTGGAAATTGAAAAACTTATTGGAATTAGAAAAGAACAATAAGTCTAAATTCCAGGAGCAAATAGAAGCTTTATCAAGAATCAAAATTGACTTACGCTGAATATCAACGATCTAGTTGGTACGCAATTTGGTGCGCAATTGAAACCTAACTAACTGATAATCAATAGAAAAATACCCTAAAATTAGTGTGGTCCATTCGACAAGAAATCACTTTAAATCACCGTAGATCACTCTAAATCATTATTAAAGTCACATTTTCCATCAAAAAAGCATTTTAAAGGCGTTTGAAGATGATTTAAAACTATAAAAACTGTGCGCAGTTTGATGCGCATTAGATATTTATTTGCTAATATTAGCAGGATATTATAATTTTGATGCAGCAATATATTATAATTTAGGTACAACACGATATTATAATTTTACTACAACAAGAAATTATAATATTTAAAATATTTGTATGGCAACCCCATCTGAAAAACTAGCCGCTTCTCTTGAGATTTTGAAAGCCCTACAAGACAAAGGCAAGATAGCTATAAAACGTAGTGAGCTAACCAGAACGCATAAGGATCGGCTTTTGAAGAATGGGTTCATCAGTGAGGTATATTCCGGATGGTTTATTATTTCATCGCCAGAAAATAAAGAAGGGGATAGTACTTCTTGGTATAGTTCTTATTGGAAGTTTTGTGCGCAGTATTTGAATTACAAATACAAAAATCAATGGTGTATGTCAGCCGAGCAATCATTAATGATTCATGCTGGCAATTGGACAGTTCCCAAGCAATTAATTATTAAATCACCTAAGGCAAATAACTTCAAGACAGATTTGCCCTTTGATACTTCTTTATTCCATATGAAGTCAAAATTGCCACTTAAGTCTGAAGTGGAAGTATTAGATGGGTTAAACGTTTTGAGTTTGTCGAGTGCTTTAGTAAATGCATCTTCAAATACTTATTTACAAAATGCAACTGATATGCGCACAGCATTATCGCTTGTAAAAACATCTGCTGACATCTTGAGTATATTATTATCTGGTGGGCAATCAGTTATTGCAGGTAGGCTTGCCGGTGCTTTCAGGAATATTAAAAAAGATAAAATTGCCGATGATATTATTAAAACAATGCAGGGTGTTGGTTATGATGTTCGTGAGTTAGATCCATTTAATGATCATTTATATATTTCATTTTCGTCAAAAGATGCATCGCCTTATGCCAATCGCATAAGAATAATGTGGTCGGATTTTAGAAAAGTGATTCTTGAAAAATTTCCTGCTGCTCCAGGTATGCCAAAAAACATAGAGAAATTTATTAGCAGCGTTAAAGAGATTTATGTTACAGATGCCTACCACTCCTTATCAATCGAGCGTTATCAAGTAACACCGGAGTTAATTGATCGTGTTAGAAACGGAAGTTGGAATGCAAAAGATAATGATGGGGATAGTAAACAAAGAGATGCAATGGCAGCTAAAGGTTATTGGGATGCATTTCAAATGGTAGAAAAAAGCATCCGTAAAGTATTAACTGGAGAGAATGCCGGTGAAGTATTAGATAATGACCATGGTGATTGGTATCGTGCATTATTTGGTCCGAGTGTTGTTTCGGGTTTATTAAAGCCAGCCGATTTAGCTGGCTACAGAAATCACCAAGTGTATATTACAAATTCAATGCATGTTCCATTAAATAGTGAAGCTATTAGAGATGCGATGCCTGTGTTAATGGAATTATTAGCAGAGGAAAGTGAAGCATCGGTCAAAGCTGTTTTAGGACATTTTATTTTTGTATTTATTCATCCTTATATGGATGGTAATGGTAGAATGGGAAGATTCATTATGAATTTAATGCTTGCCTCTGGAGGATATCCATGGACCGTGATACCGGTACAACAAAGAAGTAAGTATATGAAATCATTAGAGGAGGCAAGTGTGAATTTAAATATTTTACCTTTTGTAGAATTCTTAAGTCATTTGGTGAATGAAAGCATGCAAGGAAAACCAGTTGCTAGTATTTCCTGAAATAAGGATATTTTTGGGATAAAAAAAGTGTTGTATAGTGCGTAGTCAAAAGCAAATGATACAAATAAAGTATTTACTACGACTCAATTTTAACCTCCCGTATTATTGGCAAAAACATCATGCCCGTACTCACTTTATAACCTAATTTAGTACGGGTTAAAAAATTATTTTTTGGGGTAAATGATACAACGCGCACGGCCTTATAAATAATTGGTATTCAATGGTTTATAATGAAAATAGGTCTTGGTCCACACTAATACCACTATATCATAAGTATTCGTAAATCACTATAAATATTCATTAAGTCATTTCTTCAACTTCGAAGTGTTTTAAAACATATATTAATGCTTATTTAATAATTTTTAATCTGTGCGCTTATTCGTGCATCAAGTTTTTGTATATAAGAATCATTATTTGCTAATCTTCCCAATATCCCCCGGTCTCACAAGCCTCGTATGATCCAACAGCTCTATAAGCGCCATGGTCTTTTGGGTTTTCATATCACTTAAGCCTTTTATAATAGTATATGAATCCTTTAGCAAGTAAAACACATTCGTGGTAAGGTTTATATTTTTAGTTTGTGCATACATTGGATTTGCTATTTGTGTTCGGTAGATTTCGTCAATTTCCTTTAAAGCAAGTGTGTAGGTTTGAATACTTTTATTTTTGTTTGACTCATTTATATTCGCGACCGTCAGCACCTCCGGTTGTTGCAAACACCACTCATTTAGTAAACGCATTTTGCGAGGGCTGTTGGCGGCGACAAGGTCGCCGCTTATCTGATACACCAATCCATCCACCTTCCATCGAAGGGTATTGTAAATAGCTTGAGCGGAATCTTTTGCGTTTGCGCCAACGCTACCTTCTCCAGCTTTCCCATCATTTTTACTTCCTATTTGTTTTATCGCACTACTTAAATACAACTCTGCGGTGTATTTAATTTCAATTAGGCGTGTAAGTAGCCCTTGCGCAGCTGCCTTGTTGTTAAAATTACCCAACATTAAAAACAAGATTACTAAAATGGTTGTTTTTCGCATAAATGTTCATTTAATATTTTATAAAAAGAAAAAGTCGTTTTGTAATTTCCCTTCGCTTTCTGGGTTTTGATCATAGCCGTTTTTATCTAAATCCTTATTTACCAGTTGAACTATGGCTTGCATGCTTTTACTATCACTATACTGCAATAGGTTTTTGATCAGATAGTGTGTAAAGGCACCGTTAAACCTTTTATCAATATAAGCATCGGCACTTAGTTCATGTGAGGCACAGGCACTTAGTAAAGCGCCGTTTAGAGGCGTTGTAATCGCATTAAAGTTCTCACTTGTCGTTTCTAACTTATGATGCGTAACCCCCTGAAATTGCCTATAAATGATTGCCTTGTTCATTTTTAAGTCTCTAGACAAATCTTCGGCATGACAACTATCCGATATCCATACAAAATGCACGCCCTTGGGAATGCCAGCAAACAGCTGTGCAAATTCTTTATCCCTTAAGGCGTTTTCGCCTTGCCCACTAAAGTCATAAGGGCAGATAATCTCATCCAATCCATCGGCTTCTAATTTTGCGTTAAGTGTAGGCGATTGTGCGCCATGACCACTATAATGAAATAACAATTGGTCGCCCGGCGCTGCGCCTTCCACTAACCATTTTAATTGTGTGACGATTCCTTTTTTAGTCGCATCTCTGTCTGTTAACTTTTTAATGTTTTGTTTGGCATACACTTTATTTGTTTCAGCAATAAAATGTTCCATGTCAAGAATATCATTAATGCATCCTCTTAATTCATTTCTTGGATCGGGGTATTTATTAATACCTACTAGTAGTGCTTTGTTTTTCATATTTTTTAATTTTATATACTGAATGTAGAATTAAAATAGTTGCTTTCAAGTATTAATTTTACTTTCATATACACAGTTGAAATGCTTTACTAGAAAGGATTCTAAGGGAGATGGTTCAAACCAAATGCCTTGTTGATTCTCTAATTTTACTAGATAGAAAAAATGCTAAAAAATATTTTATGAAAAAAGATGCAACCACAGGATTTATTAAAAGTTTTCTTCTTTTTGGTATTGCATTTGTATTATTGGTCACCACCACACCCATTGGTTTTTTATATGCTTTACTGCGTCAATTATTTGTAGGAAAGATAAAAACACTTCAAATTTATTTTATTGAAGTAGCCCTTGCATTAGACAATGCAGGTAATGTAATCATGCAACATTTATTAAACGACACACTGCTCATTAAAAACACCAACACTTATCAGTTCGGGAATAAAAAAGAAACCATCAGCAGCGTCATTGGCAAAAATCATCTAACCAACACCCTCAGCCCCCTAGGCAAAGCCTTAAACGCTTTTTTAAACTATATCGAGAAGGACCACTCCTTCAATTCAATCATTTATGATGTGAAAGCCTATTTGGAGCAATAGGAGTGGGGAGGTTTTTTGTGGCATTTACCCCCTAATTCTTCATGTATTAATACTATGTTTTAATTGAGTCTTTACAGCTATTTTGTTCTTAAATGTATAAATTTATTCACTAAAATGTTACCAAATTGGTTACATTTATTATATTTGCACTAATAATGAGAGTTATTGCCATAAAAACCTTGAAAATCGGGTATAAAAATTACCCTGCCGCAAAACAAGCTTTGTTGGCATGGAATGAGGAAGCTGAACTAGCAATTTGGCAATCACCTAATGAACTAAAAGATCAATACATAAGCGCATCTTTAATTAGTTCAAAGCGAGTTATATTTAATATTCATGGTAATAAGTTTCGACTTATTGTAGATATTGAATATCGATTAGGGATTGTTTTTATTGTTTGGTTTGGAACGCATGAACAGTATAATAGTATCGACGCAAAAAAAATTAAGTATGTTAAAGCCAATTAAAACTAACCAAGCCTGTGAACAAGCATTAGAGCGTGTTTATCATCTAATGCAAAAAAATATCAAACCTAATTCTAAGGAATCTGATGAATTAGAAATTTTATCTATTCTTATTAAAGAATATGAATCAAATGTATATAAATTACCCAAGGCTAATCCTATCGCTGCAATTAAGTTTCGACTTGAGCAAAAAAACATGTCGGAGAAAGATTTAGCTATTGTATTAGGTTATAGATCAAGAAAGTCTGAAATACTTTCTGGCAAAAGAAAACTAAGCCTTAGTATGATTCGAAAATTAAATGAGGTTTTAAATATTCCTGCATCATCTTTAATTCAAGCATATTAATTTATGAAAAAATTTCTTCTCTTTCTAACATTAATAGCCCTGAGCCAATCCAGTTTCGCGCAAATTATCAAGGAGTTTAAAATTGAAAAACAATATTTAAACTTTCCTATAAGCAAATCTATAAAGCGTCAAAAGGTCAAATTTGTTGAAAGCGCTGACACCTTAACTTATGCAGTGATTAGCATTGCCGATAAAGCTCCTGACTACTGGGTGTTTAAAGATGTATCTAATTTAAAAGGCAAAACCTTAAAACTAGTTTTATCTAAGCAGGTAAGTGGTATTGATCAAATTTATCAATCAGATACATTCGCGGGACAGGATAGTTTGTATAAGGAAGTAAACCGTCCACAATTTCATTTTACAACGCGTCGTGGCTGGGTGAATGATCCCAATGGCTTGGTGTATCAAAATGGTGAGTATCATTTATTTTATCAGCACAATCCTTTTGAAATCAATTGGCAAAATATGCATTGGGGGCACGCTGTTAGCAAGGACTTATTGCATTGGAACGAACTGAATGATGCACTATATCCTGATACCTTAGGTACTATGTTTTCAGGATCGGCTGTGGTAGATAAAAACAATACAGCTGGTTGGGGTAATAATGCTTTGGTTGCTTTTTATACAACTGCAGGGAATAAAATGCAACAAAATGTTGCTTATAGTAATGACAACGGACGCTCGTTTACAAAGTTTATTGGTAATCCTATTTTAGGTCCTGATAGAGATCCTAAAGTTTTTTGGTATGCACCTACTAAAACTTGGGTGATGGCTTTGTATAATGAAAATTATGTGGCTATTTATAATTCAAAAGATTTAAAAAAATGGGATTTAAAAAGTAAAACAAAAGGCTTTTATGAATGCCCCGAACTTTTTGAACTTTCGGTAGATGGCAATGCTAATAATAAAAAATGGGTAATGTATGCAGCATCGGGTACTTATATGATTGGCAGTTTTGATGGTGCCAACTTTAAGCCCGAAGCTGGTAAATATTTTTATACCTGGGGCACACAGTATGCAGCACAAACCTATAACAACACCCCCGATGGTAAGCGTATTCAAATTGGTTGGGGTAGGATAGATCAAGTCGGTATGCCTTTTAATCAAATGATGCTTTTCCCCAATGAGCTTAGTTTGAGAACTACTAGGGAGGGCGTTCGTTTGTTTTGTGAACCCATTAATCAAGTGACTCAGTTACATGATAAAAAATATAATTGGAACAATGTTACGCCTGATGTTATAAATCCAGCTTTAAAAATTATCAAATCCGATGTATTACATATTACAATGGATATTGAAATTGATAAAGGTCTAGGTGCTGAAGTATTTTACAAAGGCAATCCTATTATTTACTATGATGGCAATTTTAATCGATTTAATGGTGCACCCTATATTTGTGAAACACCAGGCAGCTTTAGATTTAATATTGAAATTCTTTTGGATAAAAATTCAGTAGAAGGTTATATTGATCATGGTAAATTGCATATTGTTGAAGCACTTAAAAATCCAAAGTCAGATCAAGGCCTAGAACTAAAGGGCGATATCAAAGTGCATTCATTCGAAGTAGCCGAGATGAAATCGATTTGGAAGTAGTTTGCAAATAATATTCCTTAAATTCAATCTATGAAAAGAAGAGATATCTTAAAAGGCCTTACCATTGCCCCTTTGGCATTAGGCGCTGCGCCACTCAATTCATTTGCAGGCAGCCATGTTTTTAAAGACAGCAATTTATTCAATGAAATAGGCGTCCGCACTTTTATCAACGCTGCGGGCACGCTCACTTATATGAGTGGAAGTTTGATGCACCCTGAAGTGGTTAAAACGATTCGTGAGGCGGCGAACCATTTTTGCATGATGGATGAATTACAAGATAAAGTGGGGGAGTTGATTGCTGAAATGGTCCATGCAGAAGCTACTACTGTTACCTCGGGCGCTTTTTCTGCAATGACGCTTGGGTTGGCGGGTATTTTAACTGGGTTGGATTTAAAGAAGGTAGAACAATTGCCCCATTTGCAAGGAACGGGCATGAAGACGGAAGTGATTTGTCAAAAGTCACATGATGAAAGGTACAATCATGCATTTTTAAATACGGGATGTAGCATTGTTACAGTTGAAACCTTAGCGGAACTTGAAAATGCCATTAATGATAAAACAGCCATGCTTCATTTTTTAAATATTGCTGCTGATAAAGGAAAGATTAATCATGCGGATTGGCTCGCTGTTGGAAAAAAATATAAGATTCCGGTTTCAATTGATATTGCTGCAGATGTGCCTCCGGTGTCTAATATTTGGAAGTTCAATGACATGGGATTTGATTTGGTTTTTTTATCTGGTGGTAAAGCAATCAGAGGTCCGCAGAGTGCAGGTTTATTAATGGGGCGAAAAAATATTATTGAAGCAGCGCGTTTAAGTGCACCTCCTCGTGGTTTTAATGTGGGTCGTGCGCACAAGGTAAATAAAGAAGAGATTTTAGGTATGTATGTTGCGCTAAAAAAATATATCAATACGGATCAGGATAAAGAATGGCAAAATTGGGAATCAGAAATTGATCATATAAATAATGCGGTTAAAAATATCAAAGGCATTAACACGAAAATTATTGTTCCAACTTTAGGCAACATCACACCCAACTTAGTCATTAGCTGGGATCCTTCACATATTAAATTATCTGGCAAGGATTTGCGTGAAACTTTAAGAAACGGTAATCCTTCCATCGAAGCTGGTTTTTCTGGCTTACCCTTATATCCCAATCAAGCAGGCTCTGAATCTATCGATCCTAAAATTGCGGAAACTTTAAAAGGGGACAATAGAGTAACCATTACTGTTTGGATGCTTCAACAAGGAGAATTTAAAATAGTCGCAAAAAAATTAAAGGAAGCTTTTGAGAAAGCTTTGGTTTAGAAGATGCTAAAGCTTTTCTGCCTCTTTCTTTCAAATAAGTATTTATATTACTTTCTTTTTAAAAGTGTATATTTATAATAACTAAAAAAATATTTATGAAAAAATTGATCCTGTGTTTTATTGTATCAGCATCATTGGTAGCATGCTCTACACCAACAGCAACAACTGAAACTGCTACAGCAACTGTAAAATCTGACACGCTTGATAAAGCTGCAGTGGCAGAAAAATTAAAAGGAATGGAAGCTGCTTGGAATTTATCTGCTTTAGAAGCAGACCATGGAGTTAAAGTAGTTAGCGAAATTCTTGCTGACGATTTTCACCAATTTAATAGTAAGGGCGAAATACAAAATAGAGATCAAGTTTTGAAGGCAGCTGCAGAACCAACGGAAACAACAACTGAAGTTATTAATGGAGATATGAATGTTACATTTTTTGGTAACAATGTTGCTACAGTAATTGGTTCTCATGTTACTAATGGCAAGGATAAGTCTGGTAAAGCATTTTCAAAAACTACCGTTTGGAATGATACTTATATGGAAAGAGAAGGTAAATGGCAATGTATAGCATCTGGTAGCACAACTGTTGTTCCAGAAAAGAAATAATATAAAAGCGCTTGCTTTTAAACCTAAGCCTACCCAGTGAAAAATTGGGTAGGCTTTTTTAATGGTGGTCTCGCCAAGTCTGCCAGCCTTCGCTTCGCTCGGCTTTCTCTTAAATGTTGAGGTTATGTGGACTCGCCAACATTGCCAGCATTCGCTTCGCGCGACTTCCTTTTTCAACTATAATCTAAGGTATAAATACTTTAAAATGGTTTGTGTTTAAAATGATACTTGTGCGTATTATTAAAACAATTAAATCATTAAATTATGAAGTTATTTAATACCAAATTAATCATAGAAATCTTTTTGAGTTCTTTTATTATCTTTTTACTAATTAGCTGCGGGAAAAATGAAATACGAAACATGGGTTTATATTCAAAAACTATTAATAAGCCGCTTATTATAGAACGTAGTGGTAATTTTAATATTCAACTTTCAGATATTACAACTCAGAAAAGTTTTTATGTAAGAAAGGTGGCGATCATTAATAAAAATGATAATAGTGAAATAGACTCATATATTATAACTGTAAAAAGTATAGATACTAGTATCAATATTTACAATTCACTTAAAAATAAAAAGTTCACTGGTTTTATGCAAATTGAATCTGACGGAGCAGTGTTATTAAGATTGGAAATGAAAAATGGCGAGAGCGTCCATAACGCTAGTCCAGAATCAAATAACTATGAATTTAGGGTGAAATCTACCTTTATACCAACATGTAAGTTTAATTTGATACATGGTTGTGTTAGTCGAATGATAAAAAACATGGGATTTTTTGAATATTCCTTATGTTTATACCAAGCGCCAGAATGTTATGGAGGAATTTGGGCAATTTGTGCATTAAATTATTGCATGACTGGCGAACAAAAATAATAAAATACAATTTTAATATATCTAACACCTAATTTCTAACTCACAATTTAATTTCAATCAAATGTTATTCGATATAATTTTAGCTAAGTTTCTTTTTGATAGAAAACTTTCAAATAAAAATATAATTTACATTATCGCGCTATTTCATATTACAATGTATGTTATTTTATACAAAACCTTGTTTATGCCAATGTCAAGTTCAATATCATCTTTAGTAGTGGTTTTAGCCGTTTTTATATTTTTCTTTTCATATCGAATTTTTGCACTAAGAAGATACCTAAAATCATTAATCAGCTGAATTTCAAAACATTGGTGTTTTCATTTTTAATATAATAATATTCAAATTTCGATATTTTATTTTTAACTAAATTCGGCCTGTGTTAAGATTCAATGTCAGCTTACGTTTCAGACCACCCCCGTTTTACTTAAAACTAAATTCCTAAATTTTAAAAAATTGAATTAAACTTATTTTGCGACAAATATTTTTGGGTAAATTTTTTATAATGTTTTTCTTTCTTTTTGGTATTTCAGTTATAATTAAAACACCCCTAGACTGAGAGTCAATACCAGTATGCGTTTCAGAAAGCCTATTTTTCAGTTATAGTTAAAATGTCAGCTAAATGAAAGTCAATACCAGCTTGCATTCCACAGACTAGTTGTTTTAGTTAAAGTTAAAACCCCCAAAAATGAAAATTTAAATATTCATTTTATAAGATATCTTTTTTCAATCAGATAATATTCTAAACAATGCCACAATCAAAAATATATACCGACCCCCTGCCTTTAAAAATTTACAAAATGAAATGTAAGTCAACATTGGCGCGCGGGATCCATTCTTATCTAACCCCAACTCCTGATTATAAAGGAGTGTTTGCCAAAAAGATTAATAAATGCCCATCTGAAATATCAAAATACTTTTCTGGCAATCATAACTTCACGATAGAAATATTATGTGAAATCGCGTTTGCGTTAAAAATATCTTTAAAAGATTTATTTTGTTATTGCACCCTTAATCCATCAAGGATTGATAACATGGGTAGAGTAGCACCCCTGACCATTCAGAATGAACCTCCTAAAGTCCCTCAAGAAAACAAGTAATACCGCGAAAAAAGTGGTTTGCAAGACTGCCAGCCTTCGCTTCGCTCGGCTGTCTTCTTCCCGTATTGAACTTACCCAAACCCTCTGCAACAACCTTCGGTCGTTGCAGGTTTTATTTATGTTCATCTGCTCATACAAGCAAGCTTGTTTCGCATATTCACAAAATAAACCCCCGCAGCTGACGCTACGAGGGTTTGTGGTCTCGCCAAGAATCGAACTTGGATCTAGTGTTTAGGAAACACCTATTCTATCCATTGAACTACGGGACCATCGGCCATCTAGTAGCCGAGGAGGGCAAAAATAACTATTCTTTTTTAAGCT
>CAJBLA010000079.1 GCA_903953815.1 uncultured Bacteroidota bacterium
AGTTTAAGTATTAGTTTGGCTAAACTTTTAATTGGCAAGGAGGTGGACAAACAACTTTTTCTTTTCAAGGAAATTGTTGAAAAAGGATTAACCGTTAGGCAAGCAGAGGAATTAATTAGGAAAGTAACACAAGCAGGAAAAATTAGCACGCCAAGTAATACTGGCGCTAAAGGTCAACTATCCCCTGTTTATAAAAAATTAGAAGATAAATTAAGTAGCCATCTGTCAACAAAAGTCCAACTACAACATCAAAAAAATGGTAGTGGAAAAATCACCGTTGAATATGCTGACTTAAATGGATTGAATAAAATATTAGAAGCGATGCAATTAAGCATTAGCTAGACTCACTTTCATAACAAGGAATTTTAATAGGATGCGGCTATTATTTACTTTTACATTGCTTTTAATCCTAGTGCTACAAGCTTCGAGCCAAGATAGCACCAAAATGATAAAAAAAGACAGCACATTTGTCATCCGAAAACATATTCCAAGCACAGCTACAAAACGATCTGCCTTAATTCCAGGATGGGGACAGGCATACAATAAACAATATTGGAAAATTCCTTTAGTATATGGCATTATTGCAATACCAACAGCCACCTATATTTACAATAACGACATGTACAAGAAAACAAAATTTGCCTATGAAGCAAAGTTCAAAGAGGCTGCTGGGGACGCATCCGATGTCGCAAAAATTGACCCACTACTAAAAAATTTAAGTGCCTCCTCATTGCAGAGTTACCGAAATATTTTTCGCAAGGACAGGGACTATTCTATAATGTGGTTTATATTAACCTGGGGTGTCAATGTTATTGACGCGACCGTATCAGGACATTTAAAAGAATTTGATATCAATAATGATTTAAGCTTTAAGATACAACCCACCTATCAACCACAGTTCAAACAAGCAGGATTGGCGCTTCAGTTTCACTTAAAAAACAACCATTCAAGATAAATTTATTGATATGAAAATTGCATTAATAGGCTATGGCAAAATGGGTAAGGCAATTGAAACCATTGCATTAAACAAAGGACATGAAATTGTCCTAAAAATAGATATTCAAAATAGCCAAGACTTTACCGAAGCTGCATTACAAAAAGCAGATGTCGCCATTGAATTTACGGGACCGCACAGTGCTTTTGAAAATGTAAAAAAATGTATTGCTTGGGGTGTACCAGTGGTGAGTGGGTCTACAGGATGGCTAGACCAATGGGCCGTGATCAAAAATTTATGTGAAGAAAAAAATGGCACTTTAATTTACTCAAGTAACTATAGCATTGGCGTTAATTTATTTTTTGAATTAAACAAGCAATTGGCGCAATTAATGCAGCCCTATAATAGCTATGATGTTTCAATGACCGAAGTGCATCATACTGAAAAAAAAGACGCCCCAAGCGGAACGGCTATTTCCCTTGCAGAACAAATTTTAGCGCAAATTGGGAGAAAAAACAAATGGGTAAACGCGGCTTCTGAAATTTCAAATGAATTGGTCATTCAATCAGAAAGAATTGATCCTGCCCCTGGAACGCATATGGTCAA
>CAJBLA010000080.1 GCA_903953815.1 uncultured Bacteroidota bacterium
ATTACAATCGCTATTACTGGGAGTAATATTTTGTTTAAATTAATTTGCTGTCTCCAGATAAAATAGGCACTTAAAATAGAAAATACAAGGAGTGCAACATTTTTTGCGAAAAATGATTCTTCATTGATACCTGTGATATTGGGTATATTAGCGACAAGCCCACCTATTAAAATGAACACCATTACAGCCAATATTTCATTTTTACTGCCCAATGCTATTTTTTCGCTTTCGAAATTTAACCGCTCATTCCAAACCTGTAATCCTAAATTGTCTTTATAATTAGGGTATATCTCGTTAAACTGCTTCTTAAATTCATTATTATTTTCTCTGTATAATTTTTCGAGTTGTACTGGGTTGTCAATTTGGGCTAGTATATTATTTTTCATTTTAATGTGATTTTAGGTGAATAAGGAATGGGGCCTAATCATTTATTTTGTTAAATAAAAGTAGGACTTAATGCAGATAATCATTAACAATTAAATTCTTTTATTTTAAACGGCGCAATGTTAATTTCAATGGATTGTATGTTATTTGTTTTTTACCTTTATGATTAATTATGAATGATAAAATTGCAATTTTAATTGGTGCCACTGGTGCCACAGGATCGGAATTACTAATCCAATTATTAAATGACCCCTATTTTAGTAGCGTGGTGGTGTTAACCAGACGTGCAATTGATTTAGCTCATCCTAAACTTCAGATTCATATTGTTGATTTTGATAATACCACTAGTTGGTCGCACCTTGTGAAAGGCGACGTATTATTTTCTACTTTAGGAACTACTTTAAAAGTGGCTAAAACTACAGCAAATCAATTTAAGATTGATTATACCTATCAATATCAAGTCGCCAAAGCTGCAAGCGATAATGGGGTTAATACCTATGTTTTAGTTTCTTCCTATGGAGCTAATGAAAACAGTTTTTTCTTTTATCCGAAAACTAAAGGGAAGTTGGATGCAGATGTACAAAAATTATCTTTTAAACAAATCCATATTTTTAGGCCTGGAATTTTACAACGTCAGCCTTCCAAGTTAAGACCAGTTGAAAAAATAAGTATACTCATTATCAACGCTTTAAATAAGCTGGGTTTGTTAATGAAGCAAAAACCCATGCCAGTTGGGTTATTGGCTGAGAAAATGATTTTAGTTGCTAAAAAACAAGAGGCTGTTAAAACACAAATACATAATTTAAATACCATATTTTCAATTTAACTTTACTTATAATAAGCTAACATTTACCATTATGAAATTCAATAAAATTTTCTTTTCAGTAATATTTCTTTGCATGTTTTCTTTTGGCTACAGCCAGAAAAATACATCCATTAAGTCAGTTGTCAATGCTTACATAGGTCTTAAAGATGCTTTAGTAGCAACTAGTAATGAACAAGCTGTTTTAAATGCAACTACTTTAGTGAAAGCTTTGTCAGCTGTGAATACGGACGACTTAAATACTGCCACAAATAACACATGGGGCAAAATATCCAATGAATTAATCAATGCAGCTAAGTTTATTCAAGCGTCTAACGATATTAGCGTTCAAAGAGATCAATTCGTTACGCTATCATCTAATATGTATCTTCTTGTTAAGGATGCTAAGAATGAAGTTCCTGTGTATTATCAGTTTTGTCCAATGGCCAACAAAGGCAAAGGCGCCAATTGGTTAAGTTTGGAAAACAAGGTCAAAAATCCTTATTATGGAAGCAGAATGCTTTCCTGCGGTAAAGTGGTTGAAACTTTATAATGATATTGTACAAATGGTGCTGATTTAAATCCGGTTGTTCAATTAATTACTACCTTTGTTATTGATGAAAAAACTATTCCTATACTTGCTTTCTTTTATTTTTATTATTACATCTTCAGGTGTAATGGTAAACATGCATTATTGCATGGGAAAGCTTGCAGGAACTAGTATGAGTTGGGTGAATAATACTCCCAAAAAATGCGGCAAATGTGGCATGGAAAAATCCAAGAAAAAAGGAAAGGGATGCTGCCATGATTCCAAAAAATTAATTAAGAATGTAGTTGATCAAAATATTGCAAATAGCCTTTTCAATATTGATCATCAATTAGTGCTTTTGCCTAATAGTAGTGATTTTGAAACAGTTTCAATTGTAGTTTCAGATAATGCTAAGCAATCCAATTATAGTCACGCACCGCCTGATCAACTAGGTGTACCCATTTACATTGCATATTGTAGGTTTCTAATTTAGATATTTTAATCACAGGGCTATGCTCCTTTTTTTTAAGGGAGCTTCATTGATTAAAATTTAAATTAGATAAAATGAATTTCAAATATATTATAGGTTATATCTGCCTATTTTTAAGCAGTTATACATTCGCACAGGCTGATCAAAAAATAAATTATACAGACACTACATTTAAGGTATATGGTGCATGCGAAATGTGTAAAGACAGAATTGAAGATGCCCTAAAATTAAAGGGGATTAGTAAAGCTATATGGGATGTAGATTCTAAATTATTGTCCATTCAATTTGACGCCAAACGTATTTCTTTAGATAAAATTGAAAATACCATTGTATCAGTTGGCCATGACTTAGATAATAAAAAAGCCAAAGATTTTATTTATCAAGATTTACCTGATTGTTGTCATTACAGAGAATTGGAAACCCATCATGACGATCATCCGAAAGAAAAAATTGACACAGCTCAAATTACGGGTGTTGTACTCCAGGAAAGTAATAATGGGAAGTTTGAACCCTTCATAAATGCTAGTGTATATTGGGCTGGAACAAATACAGGGGTGCGCACGGATAGTTTTGGTGTTTTTAAAATAATTCTTAATCCAATCAAAAAACTTGTCATTAGTTATGTTGGATTTAAATCAGATACCATTACCATTGAAAATATAAATGATTTTAAGGTTGTATTAGCGGCTAAAAATCAGTTGAATGAGGTAACGGTGTTTAGCAGAAATGTGGGCAGTTTTATTCCTTTATCGAGTACCATTCGTACACAAGTAATGACAGGAACAGAATTATTAAAAGCAGCCTGTTGCAACCTAAGTGAAAGTTTTGAAACCAACCCCTCGGTGGATGTTTCCTTTAATGATGCTGTTACTGGTTCCAAGCAAATACAATTATTAGGTTTAAGCGGCATTTACACACAGCTAACCGTCGAAAATTTACCTGGCCCCAGGGGATTGGGTACCATCTTAGGCTTGAACTCAATTGCAGGTCCTTGGATTGAGAGTATTCAGTTAACCAAGGGGGTAGGCTCAGTTGCGAATGGATATGAAAGTATTGCAGGTCAAATTAATGTGGAATTAAAGAAACCTGAAACCGCCGAAAAATTATTAGCCAATATTTATGTGAATGATTTTGGTAAAACTGATTTGAATTTAAACCTGTCACATAAGCTAAATTCAAAATGGGCAACTTCATTATTATTGCACGATGATTTTTTAAATAATAAAAACATTGATTTTAATAAAGACGAATTTAGGGATTTGCCTACGGGGAATCAGCTGAGCTTGGTGAATAGGTTTAATTATAATAACGCGAATGGATTTTTATCACAATTTGGCTACAAGATATTAAATGACCAAAAAATAGGAGGTCAAACTACTTTTATCCCAAGCAGTCATAAACGTACAACCCATCATTACGGACTAGGCATAAATACAGAAAGGTATGAGGTGTTTGGTAAAATAGGATATATATTCCCACAACAAAAATATAAAAGTATTGGCTTGCAGTTAAATGCGATTAGCCATGACCAAGATTCTTATTTTGGCTTAACGAATTATAAAGCCAATCAAAAAAGTATTTATGGAAATTTAATTTACCAGTCCATTATTAATTCCACCATACATAAATACAGAACTGGAGTAAGTTTTCAACTTGATCAGTATGACGAATTATTTAACTTAAATAGTTATAAAAGAAAAGAAGTGGTTCCGGGTATCTTTTTTGAATATACCTATACCCCAACTGATAAGCTGAGTATGATAATGGGTGTAAGAACTGATAATAATAATTTATTTGGAACATTTATAACACCCAGATTCAATTTACGTTACGAACTATTTAAAGGCTCCGCTATCAGATTAAGTGCTGGACGTGGTCAACGCACAGCTAATATTTTTGCTGAAAACAATAGTGTTTTAGTGAGTGCTAGAGCGCTTGAAATTCATCCAACGAATACAGGCCATACCATGAACATGGGAGGTGCTTATGGGCTTTCTCCTGAAATTGCCTGGAATAAGGGAATCAGTTTTGATCAAAAGTTTATACTTTTTGGCAATAGTGCAACGCTGGGACTTGACTTTTTCAGAAATGATTTTGAGAATCAAGTGGTGGTTGATTTGGAAAATCCACGTAAAGTGATGTTTACAAATTTAGAAGGAAAATCATTTTCAAATAGTTTTCAAACCGAATTGAATGCGAGCCCAATTAAAAGATTGGATGTAAAATTAGCATACAGATATTTTGATGTTAAGCAAACCTATCATGGGGTATTACTGGAACGTCCTTATATTGCTAAGCACCGTTCATTTTTAAGTTTTGATTATGCGACGTTAAATAGCTGGAAATTTAATTATACGATTACTTATAATGGTTCAAAAAGAATACCAAATACTTTTGCTAATCCGAGTGCTTATCAATTACCAAGTTATTCGCCTAGTTATATATTAATGAATGCGCAAATTTCAAAAACATTTGGAAATAAAAATCCAATGGATTTGTATGTAGGATCAGAAAACATATCTAATTTCTTTCAAGCCGATGCTATTTTATCAGCAGATAATCCATTCAATTCCTATTTTGATGCTTCCATGATTTGGGGGCCAACTTCTGGAAGAATGATTTATTTTGGATGGCGATTCAAAATAAAATAGCATTAATGATATAAGTGCCGTTTGCTAAAAAGTTGCGTTTAGTGATTACCCCCACCAATTAAATGCAACTTAGTTTGACGGCCATCGAGGTACCAAAATCCTTTTTCATCAAAATAACCATTTTGTTCTAACATAAATCGTACTTCTTTATTCCATTCCTTGATGAAGGTGGCGGCGTTTAATTCAATAGAATAGGCTGTTTTATAATGCATTGGGTAATCACCACTACCTGGTGTATCATTTTGATTATCCCACATTCCGATAGTTGGGCCAGCTGCATGTCCATGAAAACCCAAGGGGTGTGTGTATATCACTCCTTTAATATTTTCTTGTTTTGCTTGCGCTAATGCGTCAGATAAGATTTTGTTACCTGTTTTATTTTCTTTGAATTGTTGCGTTAAGATATCCTGTAACCTATTTGCTGTTTTTAGTCCATTGTTTAAATAGGAAGGCGCTTCTCTTTCATCAGGACCAAGTACATAGGCATGTTCTTGAACATCCGTATTTAATCTTAAGTAGGTAATGCCAAAATCTACATGCAATAAGTCGCCTGTTCTAATGATGTTATCCTTATCTGTATTTGTAAACGCTTTCAAATGATCAAATACGGCATTGTCATTTCTTTGTATTTCCACAGATGGGTGAAACCAAGTGTCTAATCCTAAATCGTTCACTTTTTGTCTAAACCACCATACCATATCATCGGTAGTCGTGATGCCAGGTGTAATCACTTTACTACTAAAGCCTTCCGCAATTATTTTATGTGTTATACTATTCAATTGTGAATAATATTGCATTTCCATAGGCGTTCTTGTTTCAAGCCATGCAACTGCTAAATTTGAAGCAGATACTACCTTAGCTTTATTGCTAGCAGAAAGCTTTTGTGTGAATTGTTCATATTCCGTATGGTCAATACCATCTGCATGTCCAAAATTTTGTGAGGTATTCAATGCAATTTTATTCGGATGATAAGTTTCAATAATATTATTTAA
This sequence comes from uncultured Bacteroidota bacterium, assembly GCA_903953815.1. Lineage (GTDB taxonomy): Bacteria > Bacteroidota > Bacteroidia > Chitinophagales > Chitinophagaceae > Sediminibacterium. The sequence goes on from CAJBLA010000080.1 coordinate 5,849, forward strand.
TGCATCCCATTGGTCAGGAAATTTTTTCATATCCCAATTAGCTTCAATATTATCACCAACGCTGTATCTAGCAACAGCAAACTTTTTATATACTTTGGTGGTTGGGTTATTATAAAAAACAAGAATAGTTCTGCGACGTGCACTTAACCAAGTTGCAGGAAGCATTGTTTTAAGCACAGGATCTTCATTATACTCCCTTGATATAACCACCCACATATCAATATTATTTTTTTCCATCAAAGAGGGCAATAATTGATTCAGTCTGTTTTCTAAAACAGCATCAATCACTTTTGCTTGTTCCTTTAAGGGCAACACTTGCGCATTGGAGCTTATCGCCAATAATAAAAACAAAATAATTTTTGACATCCTATTTTTCATAAATAAAAATTTAACTTAGTAAAAGTAATTTACTTCTGCTATATAGGATAAGCCGATTCAAAAAAATATTCTATAAATTTCTGATCTTAGACATTATACGATTTAGCATAACGTATTGTAAATCAATAGTATAAGTCGCCATTAAATAGCATTAGGACCATTAAGGCCATATTCATTATTTTTACAGTTATGAAGCGATTGTTAGTGTTATTCTTTTTTTTGATCCCTTTTATTTTATCAGCACAACAACAATATAACTGGAATGATAAAGTACAAACCATTTACGAATCAATTACTTCACTAAGAATTCCTGAAGCGCGAAAATTAATTGCGATTGAAAAATTAAAGAACCCCAATAACTTAGCTTATGCCTTGCTAGATAGTTATGCCGATTTATATCAATTATTTTTTAATGAATCTACCACTGACTACAATACATTATACCCGCAATTTGAAAAAAGAATAAATCTATTTAAACAAGGTCCTAAAAATTCTCCATTTTATTTATACAGCTTAGGTTTATTGCACTTACATAAAGCAGTTGCCGCTGTTCGTTTTGATCGAAATTGGGAAGCCGCTTTAGACTTTAGAAAAGCATATTTTAATTTTAAGGATAATAGCAAGCAGTATCCAAATTTTAGTCCTAATAATTTGTACTTTGGTTTATTAACTACATTAATAGGGTCTGCGCCAACTAATTATCAATGGATGTTAAATTTGTTGGGGTTTAATGGAAATATAAAAAAGGGCAATGAACTTGTACTTAGTTATATAAATAGTAAAGATGCATACGCGAAAATATGTTTAAATGAAGCTTTGCTCGTTTACCCATATTTAATTATGAATTTTGAAGGAAACCCTAAAAAAACATTTGACTTTATTGAAAATACGAATTACGATTTCAAAAAAAATCATATTCATGCCTACATGGCAACTAACTTGTACCTAAACCATCAAAATGCAACAAAAGCGCTTGAGTTAGCCAACGGAATTGAAATGACCCCTGCTTATTTGAATATTCCATTTTGGCATTATGAAAAAGGGTTCGCTTATTTTAATCAAATGAAATTTGATTTGGCTCAAAAGGAGTTTATCTATTTTACCAGTCAGTTTAAAGGCAATTTTTATATCAAAGATGCCTATGAAAAATTGAGTTGGATTGCCTATCTACAAAACAATATCAAACAAGCCGATTTTTATCGTAGTGAAGTTATTGCGAAGGGATCACAAATAACAGATGCAGATAAACTTGCCCAACAAAATGCAAAATCGGGTGTTTGGCCAAACGCGCTTTTGTTAAAAGCGCGTATTTTAAGTGATGGTGGCTATCAAAAGCAAGCATTAGCGATTTTAGCAGATAAAACCACGGCTGATTTTAATACCCAAGCAGATAAGGCGGAGTTTCCCTATCGGTTAGGACGTATTTATGATATTATGGGTGATCCCGAACAAGCCATTAAGTTTTATAAGTCAACCATACAAAAAGGAGCCCAATTGCCAGCCTACTTTGCTTCAAGAGCTGCGTTGCAAATTGGATTAATTTACGAGGCCAATAAGAATTTTAAGGAAGCCATTGACTATTATAATATTTGTATTGCGATGAAGAATCATGCCTTTAAAAATTCAATGGATCAAAAAGCAAAATCTGGCATTTTAAGATGCAATCGTTAATAACTAAATAAGTATCGTTTTATTTTTTGCAAGTTGATAACTGTATTTAAACAGCTTCAAAATATTGCTCACATTTTCCATATCCACAATCAAATCTTTTCTTGCATACTCTTTAAACGGCTTTAAGTTATCAGCCTTTCCTTGTAGTTGCTTTAAATTTTCTAATGCAACATAGCCTAACGCTGGTATCAGTGATAATTTAATTTGAAATTTTAATTTTTTTGAATCATCGTAGGCTAACTTTTCAATGCTTAGTTTGTACTTGTGCACTTGTGATACATATTGATCCCTTATTTTTTCAAATTCGTTTTGTGTATTGGCAAATGTATATATGCCCGCCATAGTATCTTTATATATATCGTATAAGTCGTTTGTCATTTGAATCAAGCCGCCTAACTGATACCAGCAATTATCAATATTTTCATTGGTAGCCATTTCAATATAATGCCTACACATTAATAAGCTATACCCGCCTTTACGCTCAGTAATAGATAAAATACGTTCTAATGAAATATCATTTTTTAATTGTTCTAATGAGTCTATTTGCGCCTGATGAATATTGTTGAGCACTCTTTGATATGCTTCCTTTTGATAAACACTGCTTAGTAACTTTAGGTGGGTATCAATCAAAACAGTTTCGCTAAAACTAGTTGGATTTGCTTTTTCAGGATGCAAAAACATTTCATTCAAAACGGATTGACTTACCAAATTTTCATCCATCAAGTCATCGTATAAACTTGCTAGTATAAAATAAAGCTTATTATTTTCCCTTTCTTTTGTATTCGTTGTCCTGTCTTCGAAATTTGCAAAGCTATCATTGATAATAAATTGCTGTATCCCTTGAAACTTTTTAATCTTTTTGAAGGTAGTAGGTGCGAACTTCCCATTAAATTGTATTTCGATTTTTTTTAATAATTTATCCGCTTTATTTTCAGATAAAGTCAAGCCAAATAGCATCCTGGCTAATAATCTTACAATATGGTAACTATAAATTATGAAATACATTTGATCTAAGTTAAAATAAAATATTTGAATTGAAAGTTAAACCTTCCTGCTAAATAATAGTCAAATGGTATATAGTTAAAATATAAAATTTAATAATGCGCTTAACTAAAACAACTAAAATATTATTAATCGCATCCAGCTTATGGTATTTTGGTGAAGGTTTATTTGGCCCCCTGTTTGCAATTTACGCTGAAAAAATTGGCGGTGATTTATTAGACATCACATGGGCTTGGGCCTTTTATTTGGTAACTACCGGTGTTTTCTATTTTATCATTGGAAAATATTTTAATCATTCAGTGTATAAAAAACATGTAATGATTGCGGGTTACGGTTTAAATGCTTTGCTCACCTTTGGTTATATGTTTGTGTCAAATCCTACCCAACTGTTTCTTTTACAAATAGGACTGGGTATAGCGGAAGCCTTAAGTGCACCCATTTGGGATTCACTTTTCGCCAGTAATATGGAAGACACGGAAAATACTTTTCACTGGAGTTTAGCAAGTGGGCACACCCATTTTGTATCTGGAATAGCTATTGCTATTGGAGGTTTAATTGCTAATTATATCTCTTTTGATGCTTTATTTTTAACCATGGGTATCATTCAAGTTATTGCCACATTTGTGCAAGCCAAGCTATTGTTTTTGAACAAATCTAATTAATAGGCATAGCTTTAATTTTGTCGTACCTTCGAGGCATACAAGTATTAAATATTTTATTTTGAAGTTTATAGATTTAGGGTTGGACCCACGCATTTTAGAGGGGATTGACGCAATGGGTTATGAAAATGCGACACCTGTGCAACAACAGGTCATGGTTCCCATTTTAGAAGGCAAGGATATTATTGCTGCTGCGCAAACTGGCACTGGGAAAACAGCTGCTTTTTTATTACCCTTATTACACCGATTACTCACTTCTCCACATCATGCTGGTGACATTAATGCAATGATTATTGTACCTACGCGTGAGTTAGCCATACAAATTGCTGAAAGTATTGAAGGCCTATCTTATTTTACCGATGTTAGTTCCATCGCCGTTTATGGCGGTGGTGACGGAAATTCATTTGTCACAGAAAAAAAGGCATTAACGAGTGGTGTTGATATTGTGGTTTGTACACCAGGCAGAATGATTGCACATTTAAATATGGGCTATGTTAAATTAAAGGGACTTAAATATTTAGTACTGGATGAAGCTGATCGTATGTTAGATATGGGTTTTAGTGATGACCTATCAAAGATTGTTACCTTTTTACCCGCGGTTCGTCAAAACCTTTTGTTTTC
>CAJBLA010000081.1 GCA_903953815.1 uncultured Bacteroidota bacterium
ATACCACCGGGTCCAACACGGTTTGGCCCAAGGCGTATTTGTATATGTGCTGCCACTTTTCGCTCCATGAGTACCAGTACCAAACCTAATATGGCGAATAAGCTAATGGATAACAAAATCACAATCACACATTCAATAGCCAAAGCCATCGTGGGATTAAATTTCATCAATAACCAATCTTGTACATTGGTTGTAATTCCTTCTAAACTAAACATGCGTTACTGTTTTTATATAACAAACAATTCTATCTTTCTATTATCTATCAATATCTGGTATCACTAAATCCAAAGTGCCCATGCTCGCCATTAAATCACCAATCTTACTTCCAACAGAAATATGATTTAATACGGATAAATTTGAAAATCCAGGAGACCTAAATTTAATTCTGTGTGGAGTGGTTCCACCTTCACTTACCACATATACGCCAAATTCACCTCTGGCAGTTTCCACCCTTGTATAAAATTCACCCTTCGGTAATTTCAACACATTTTTTGTTTTACCTACAAAATCACCTTCAGGAATATTGTCAATTAATTGTTCAATGATGCGAATGGATTGATTCATTTCTTTAACACGTACCATGTAACGTGCAAAGGAATCACCTGCAGTTTCCAATACTTCATCAAATTGTACTTTATCATATACTTCGTAAGGATAAATTTTTCGAATATCGCAGCTCACCCCACTTGCGCGTGCTACTGGTCCTGTGCAACCATATGAAATAGCATCTTCTGCACTTAAAATGCCAACCCCTTTAGTTCTGCTTTGAAAAATAACATTGTTGGTGACTAAGTCTTCATACTCAGTTACCTTGGATTTGAATTGGGTAATAAAAGCCTTTACCTTTTTTTGAAAATCAGGATGTAAGTCATACATCAATCCGCCTGGAACAATATAATTCATGGTTAATCTTGCACCGCAAGTATCTTCCATAATATCTGTAATCATTTCTCTTTCTCTAAATGCATAAAAGAAAGGCGTGAAAGCACCTAAGTCCATCGCCATAGCACCCAGCCATAATTCATGGGATGCAATACGCGTTAATTCACTCAAAATAACACGCACATATTTTGCGCGATCTGGAACTTCAATTTGCATTCCTTTTTCAACTAATAAAGCACAGCCTAAATTATTTATATGTGATGACAAGTAATCCATACGGCTTGTCACATAAATGAATTGACGATAGGTTAAACTCTCGCACATTTTTTCAATGGAGCGATGTATATAACCTAAGTGCGGTTCAATTTTTTTAATGGTTTCTCCATTTAAAGTAACTACCAAATGAAGTACCCCATGGGTAGCAGGATGTTGCGGCCCCATGTTAATGACTAATTCCCCGTCCGCACCTAACTCACTAGTATCTTTTATTATTTCGGTTTGATTGTACATGTGCCTATTATAGTTTAATCATGTTGATAGGATCTTCAAAATCTTTTCTTAAGGGATATCCTTTGAAGTCATCTTCCAATATTAATTTTCGTAAATCAGGATGATTGGCAAAATGCACGCCAAACATTTCAAATACTTCACGCTCTAAAAATTCAGCGGTTCTCCAAATGTCACAAACGGTTTCAATCACTGGCTGTTCACGATTTAAATTTGCTTTGATCACGATGCTTTGACGATGTGTTGTAGCAGATAAGTGATACACCATGGTTAAATGTGTTTTAAAATCAACACAGGTTAAACAAAATAAATAATTCATTTGCATTTTGCCATTGCGCAATGCTAACATCAAAGGTTGTAATTCTTCAGCAGTAACCAGGATATTCAACCATTCGCCTGTTTCATCATAAGTGGCTGCAGGTGCAAGGGTAGTGATGTATTCTTTTATTTCTTCGTTCGTCATTGTTATAAATTAAGTGCTGTTTAAAACTTTTCTACGCTTGAGAGATTTGTATTTTTATATCATCTTTCAAATCAGGCATCCTGTTTCTTTATCCTTTAAATTCACCTCTAATTTGTTCACGTGTCATGCCTAATTTAATTTTCTCTTGTAAAGAAATTAAAGAGTGCAATAAAGCTTCGGGGCGTGGCGGACATCCAGGAATGTACACATCCACTGGAATAATATGATCAGCCCCTTTTACTACGGAGTAAGTATTATAGAAAAATGGACCACCACTAATCGCACATGCACCCATTGCAATTACATATTTAGGATCGGCCATTTGATCATACAATCTTTTTAATACGGGGGCCATTTTATTTACGATGGTTCCTGCAATAATGATTACATCAGCTTGACGCGGTGAAGCCCTGGCTACTTCAAAACCAAAGCGCGAAAAGTCGTATTTGGCGGAAGCGGTGGACATCATTTCAATACCGCAACAACTTGTTGCAAAAGATAAAGGCCAGAGAGAATTGGAACGCGCCCAATTGATAATACTATCAAAAGTACTTACCACAATACCACCACCTGGTGTGTCATGAACGATACCTGGGAAAGGTTCGTTGCCAGCAATTTTTTCTTTTAACTCCATTTTAATGCTCCTTTTTTATGGGCATATAAAAAGCCCATGAATAAAATAAATATGAAAACAATAATTTCAATTAAAGCAACCAGTCCTACTTTTTTTACGACCACTGCCCATGGGTATAAAAAAACTAATTCCACATCAAAAATTAAGAATAACAATGCGAATAAATAATAACCTACATTGAACTGATGCCAAGGAGAAGAATCAGTAGGGATACCACATTCGTAGGCTTGCCCTTTTTGTGCATTTTTACTACCCTTCACAAAAATTTTTCCAATTATAATGCCGCCTGCAGAAAACGCAATAGCAGCTACAAGTAAAGCAATCAATGATATCGCACCCATAGGAGATGAATTATTAATGGTTGGAAAATTACGACTAAATTCCAATAAAATGGGTTGTAAACAGGTGTTGATTGTCAGTTATTAGAAAGCTTTTTAAATATGTTTATAAGTACTGCTTAATTCTTAATAAATATATTTTTATAACAATAGGGGAACCCATTTTATGATTATAAAAAAAGAATTTTGGTTTGGCTTTTTTTCAAAAAAATTTAAAAATTATTCCAAAAAGGGATGAGATTTTTTTAGAAAAAAAGCGTCAACTTTTCAAAATTAAAGCGTCAACTTTTCAGAAAAAAGCGTCCATTTTTCAAAAAAAGTTGGAATTGACCTAATTATTAAAACCCCCTTAATGACCAAAAAATTGGGGAAAAGTATCCAAATAACTAGCTAAGTAGAGATTTCTTGCTAAAACATTAATATAATACATAATGTATAAAACATTGTTAAACAATAATATTAAATTCTAATGTTATAGAATTAATAATTTTTTAGAATATTATCTTAACGATTTGTTAATATTAGTCGCATTTATTCATACATTTATTTCGTCGTATTAATTAATAAATTTAAAAAATCTGATTATGAGAAAACTACTATACACATTTGTTGTGTTATTTTCCATCAGTTTGGCCGCAAATGCGCAGGTCAAGACTATTAAAGGAAAAGTAGATGACCAAAATGGTTCACACTTACAAGGTGTTACGGTGAGAGTTCAAGGAAAAGCTGAAAAAGCTTCAGTTACAAACGAAAAAGGAGAGTATGAGATTAAAGCCTCAACTGGCGATTTCATTCTATTTTCATACATTGGTTATAGAACTGAAAGGGTAAAGGTTGCTTCTTCTTTAACAATAAATTTGAGTTTATTTGAGCAAGTTAACAATATGGATGAAGTTGTTGTTACTGCGGGTGGTATTCAAGCAAAAAGAAAAGAACTAGGTTCGGCTAGTACTACTATTAAAGCTGCATCTTTAGTTGCGGGTAAATCAACTAGTATTGCTGGGGGTTTACAAGGAAAAGTTGCAGGATTGCAAGTGAGTAACACTTCGGGTGGTATCAATCCGAACTTCCGATTAATATTAAGAGGTCAAAGATCTTTAACTGGTAATAACGAGGCTTTATTGGTATTAGATAATGTTATCGTTCCTTCTACTATGTTAGGTAACTTAAACCCAGAAGATGTTGAAGATATTCAAGTTTTAAATGGTGCAGGTGCCGCTGCGGTATATGGTTCTCAAGCATCAAATGGTGCGTTAATTGTTACCACCAAAAAAGGTAAAAATGGCGTAACGCAAGTAGGTTTATCACATACAACATCTATTGAACAAGTTGCTTTCTTCCCAAAAATGCAAGATCAATTTGGTGCGGGTGGAAGTGGTTATGGTGTTGACTTATTTGGATATGGTAATTTTTCTTATTTGGAAAACCAATCTTATGGACCTCGCTTTGATGGTACAATGCGTGCATTAGGACCCCCGTTAGCAGATGGATCTAATGATTCCACACGCTACCAATTTTATCCAGGCCATAACGATTTTTGGAACAAAGGGATTATTAATCAAACCGATTTCAACATTTCAAATGGTGATGCAAACTCAACGCAATATTTTTCAGCACAACATGTTGATCAAACTGGTACTACACCAGGCGACTTATATAATCGTACTAACGTGCGTTTAAATGGAACTAGAAAAATTGGTAAGACCATTAATATTAATTACAGTACTTCTTATACACAGAACAGATATGATATTACCACTGCTACAGGTAGCATGTACGATCAAATGTTAAACATGCCAATGAATATTGATATCACACGTTATAAGGATTGGCAAAATGATAAGTTTGCTAATCCAAACGGTTTTTATAACCCTTGGTATCAAAACCCTTATTGGACTGCTGCTAATTACAGACAAACGAATAGAAACGATTATTTAACGGCGAACGTGGAAGTAAAATTCACACCAGTTAAAGGTTTAGATTTTGTTTTCCGTCAAGGTATTTCTACACGTAACCAATCCAATAAAAATTCAAATACCGGATTTACATACACGTATTATGCAAAACATACTGATGCAAGTGCTAAATCTGATATTCCTTATAGCGTATCAGATGGAATGTCCTATTCTACTAATTTATTAACGGACTTCTTTACACAATACAAAAGATCCATTAAGGACTTCAGTTTGAATATTATCGTAGGTGGACAATGGAACCAAAACCAATCTAAAAACATTGGTGTTAGTGGAAATGGATTAGTTGTTCCAGATTTATTTAACGTAAGCAATGGCGTAGGTACACCAGGTGCTTCAGAATCAAACTTTTTGTCTAGGTCAATGGGTGCATACTCAAAAACTACATTCGGGTATAAAAATTATTTATACTTAACTGTTTCAGGTCGTCAAGATTGGGTTTCAATTCTTGCTCCAGAAAATAGAAGGTTCTTTTATCCAGCTGCTGAAATGTCCCTTATTGCATCTGATGCCTTTGATGTCTTAAAAAATAGCAACACTATTAGTTACTTGAAATTTAGAGGTGGTTGGTCTAAAGTAGGTCAAGTTAACTTAGGACCATATTCATTATTACCAACATTTGGCCAAGCAAATGGATTTCCATTTGGCAGCAATGCTGGATTCACTGTTGGTAATACTTTAGTTTCTAAAGATTTAAAGCCGGAAATGACAGCAGGTTATGAAGGTGGTTTCGATTTAAATTTATTTAATGATCGTTTCACTTCAAATGTGACTTGGTTCCATACAAATACAACTAATCAAACAGTAAGTACAGGTGTATCTGGAACAACAGGTTTTACAGCTTTACGAACAAATACAGGTGAAACAATGAGTGAAGGTTTAGAGGTTACTGCACATATAACTCCAATACAAACCAAAGATTTGAGTGTAACTATTGGTGGAAACTATTCTTATCTTTCTAATACCGTAGTTAGTATTAGTGCCGATTTACCTCGTTTGGGTTTAGGGGGTGCATCTTATGCAGTAGCAGGACAGCCATTCCCAATCATTATGGGATTTGATTACAAGCGTTCTCCAGATGGCCGTGTAATTGTTGATGCAGCAACAGGTATACCACAACAAAGTGATACCATTACAAATTTAGGAAATGCAACTGCTGCAAATAAATTAAGCCTTGATGGTACTATTAAGTACAAGAAATTTACATTAGCGTTCTTATTTGAATATAGAGGCGGATACAATATTTGGAGTTCAATGGGTTCAAGTATCGATTGGTCAGGTACAAGTTGGAGAACTGCGCAATATGATCGTATGCGCTTTGTTTTCCCTAATTCAGTTATCGCTGATCCGGCCAATCCTGGTAAGTATATAACCAATACAAACATTTCTGTTCCCAATGGTAATGGTAATGCTGGTTTTTGGAGTGATAATATAAACAGAAGCGTAACTTCAAACTATGTGCATTCTGGTGATTTCTGGAAGTTAAGAGAATTAGCAGTTTCTTATGACCTACCTTCTAAACTTTTAGCTAAATCTAAATTTATCAAAGGTTGTACTTTAAGTGTACAAGGACGTAACTTACTAGTTTGGATGGCTCCAGATAATTACTACACTGATCCTGAGTATGGTGCTTCTGGTGGTGCGGGTGGAAATGGTGTTGGTATTAGTGGTTTACAAACGCCTCCTTCAAGATATTATGGTGCAACAGTATCATTTAAATTTTAATCGTAAACCCAAAACAAATCAAATTTTTAATTGATTGTACAAATAAAAGCGAAATGAAAAATATGAAAAATTTAACCCTAATAATTCTCTCAGGAATGTTGCTATTAAGCACTTCTTGTAATAAGTATTTGGATGTAAATACAGATCCAAATAATGCTACTTCTGCCTCAGTAGAATTAATCTTACCACAAGCATTAGCTTATACTGCAGGTGCTGTTAATAGCCTTAACACTATGGGTCAGCAAATAGGTGGTTATGCATCTAATGCAGGTGGGTATGGTGGTTTTGGTACCTCCATTACTTACAATTATACAAGTTCTGAATGGTCAGGAGTATTTAGTTCCTCTTATGATATTTTAAATGATTATCAAACCATTATTAATAAAACAAGAAATCTACCAAACTATAATTATTTTCATGGTGTTGCTCAAATTATGAAAGCCATGCATTATCAACATTTAGTAGATGCTTATAATGATGTCCCTTATTTAGATGCATTAAAAGGATCTGAAGTGTTAAATCCTACTTACACATCAGGACCAGTAATCTATAAAAATATTGCTGACTCATTAGATGCCGCAATTGCTAAAATAAATGCTGGGGTAGCAAATGTAAATGTGGTTGAATTAGGTGTTTCTGATGTAATGTTTGGTGGTAATGTGGTTAACTGGAAAAAATTAGCCAACACCATTAAATTAAGAATCTTAGTTCGTGGTAGAGGTAAAGTGACCTTCTCTAACAGTACCTTTAGCAGTGACGGATTTTTAACTTCAGATGCGCTGGTAAATCCTGGTTATACACGCGATAATGGCCGTCAAAATCCTAAGTGGAGCAGTTGGGGATGGAGTTACACAGGTACTTCTGGCAATAAAGCATGGATGCCAACCTTCTTCGCACATGGATTCTATACAGGACAGAAATTAGTGGACTCATCACGTGGTAAAGCACTTTTCTATAATTATCCTTCAGTAACGAGTTGTAATCAATTAGGAAATGAAAGTTTAGGTGTAGCATCATCACCTGACGGTTCATTTTGGTTCCCAGCTCCAGCTGGACCTTTAAGAGTTGGAACTTCTGCTGGAAATTCAATAGGTGTTTTAAAAGGCCCAGATGCAGGATTACCATTAATTACTGCTTCTGAAAGTTATTTTATTCAAGCAGAAGCGGCTTTGTATGGTATTATTTCTTCTATAACAGCGCAAGCCGCATTCGATAATGGTATTAATCATTCATTTAATTATTTGTATTCATTACCAAACAAATCGGTTGTTGGCAATCCATCAGCGCTTGCAGCAACTTATAAAGTAGATAATGCTAGCAGTCATTTGGTAAATTTTAATTTAGCACTTACCACTGAACAAAAATTAGAAGCAATCATTACCCAAAAGTGGATTGCTTTAAATATGGTCAATTGCGATCAATCATGGAATGATTATCGTCGTACTTTGTACCCTAAATTAAATAATGCAGCTGGTGCAACAAAATATGAGACATTTGCTTCATTAAAGTCTGAAAGTACAAGACCTGATAAATTACCTACAAGGATTTTATACCCATCATCAGAGGGAACTTACAATCCTACAAACGTACCTAAAGGATTATCACCATTTACTTCACTTATATTTTGGGCGAAATAAAATTTAAACATTAAAATATGAAAAATATAAAAAACCTATTTCTTGGCTTGTTTATTGTATCACTTGCTTCTTGTTTAAAAGCAGATGATATGAATATCGATGTCAAGTATAAAACTAACGTGATTGAGATTGCAAACACAGGAGATAATATAACTAATGCTGGTATACCTGGTTTTTATTCTGATCTAGGTGTTGTTGCGGCTGGTGCAAGTAAAACATTTAATATCAATATACATTATACTGGACCAGGTACTGCACCTGAGGACATTACAGTAACGCTTTCTTCAGATGCTGCAACTTTAGCTAAATATAATACAGAAAATGGGGTTACTAAAGTGGTTCCTCCAAGTACTGTGGTTACCTTTCCAACATCGGTTGTTATCAAAAAAGGAACCAGCCAAACTACTGTTGAAGCTAAAATTACCCTTTCCTCTGATTTTAATTTTAACGCTGCCTATGGTGTTCCTATTAAAATTTCTCAGGTATCTAACGGAATAATTAGTGGCAACTTTGGCAATGCGGTATACTCATTTGGTGTTCGTAATAAATATGATGGTTCTTATACTGTAACAGGTACGATGGTTGATTATGCTAATGCTGGACTTACAGGAAGATATCCAATGAGTATTGGCATGGTTACTAGTGGTGCTAATACTGTTCGCATGTATGACAACGTAATTGGTGGTGTTTATCACTCCATTTCTACTCCAGGCCTTAGTTATTACGGTTCGTTTGGTGTTGAGTTTACCATTGATGCATCAAATAATATAACAAAAGTCATAAACGTGTATGGCCAACCAGCATCTAATGGTCGTTCTGCCGAGCTTGATCCTAGTGGCGTAAACAAATATGATCCAGCGACAAAAACTTTTAAAGTTAAATACTGGATGAATCAACCTAGTGTAATTACACCTCATCGTGTTTCTTTTGATGAAACAATAACATATACAGGAGTTAGATAATATTTAACTTTTTATAATATAAAATAGTCCCGCTTCGATTTATCGGAGCGGGACTATTTTTTTGTACCTTTAATTTATAACATTAATATGATGATTAAATTTTATAATATGAAAAAGCTATTTATTTTTTTGGCTATTTTAATAAGTCAATATACAGATGCACAAAATATTGTATGGCGTAAAATGAGAATTGCACCAACGCTGGTTGAAAATTACGAGTCCGATAAGGCCAATAAAAAAATAAAATTAGGGGAGTGCTTTATCGTGAATAGCGCGAATCGCGAATTAGCAAGAGGTAAGTATAAAAACGGATTAAAGGATAGTATTTGGAATTATTTTAGCCAAAATGGTGATTTGATTCAGGTGTATGATTTTACTAGTAAAAAATTAATTTATAATATACCAGATGTATCATCTATTGTAAGACAAAGCTCCATAATTGATACGAATGGCTTTGTTAAACCAAAAGTAGTTGCACCTGTTAAAATTGGGGGCCTTGATTATGGCTTTTATTTATTGTATAACCAACGCAAGTTACCAGAAGGTGCCAAAGATCAAAAGGAAGATATCCTAATGGAATATGTTTTTGATGTTTCTGCAACTGGAAAATTAGAGGATTTTAATATTAAGTACAGTTCGATTTTTTATAATGCTGAATTTAAACAGTCCATTAGAGATTTACATGGCGATGTCTATGAATTTATTCCTGCAAACATTAATGGCAAACCAGTAAAGAGCAAATTGGTGTATCAAATTATGTTATACATTAGTCAAGCTAAGGACAGAGGCACTTATAATATACCCACCCAGAAGTATTAATCCATTTTGCCGGTTTAATTTTCGGCATAAAAAAGCCCCTTAGAGAACTAAAGGGCGATTTTCGATTGCTTGCTTGTATGGGTAAACCAAACCACATATACAAACACAAAGGTAGCATTGTATCCAATGCCCATGTAATAAGTTATTGTTAAATGTGATGAGTTTTTCCGCTTACTTGTTTGGGTAATCGAGTAATGCCTGTTCAAGGCAATCCATGGCCAAATTAATATCCTTTTCGTTCAATACATAGGCAAGCCTTACTTCATTCAAGCCAAGGCCGGGTGTCGTGTAAAAACCGCTACCTGGGGCCAGCATAATGGTGGCATTGTTGTGCCTGAAACTAGTCAATAACCATTGGCAAAAATGGTCCGTATTATTAACAGGTAGTTTTGCCATTGCATAAAATGCGCCACTGGGTATAGGGCAATACACCCCTTTCATTTTTGACAAGCGATTCATTAATATATCGCGCCTATTTTTATATTCTTCTCTCGTTTCGTCAAAGTAGTTATTGGGTAATCCTAGTGCAGCCTCGGCAGCAATTTGTTCCAAGGTGGGCGGACTTAATCTTGCTTGTGCAAATTTTATTACCGCTTCAATGACTTGTTTATTTTTAGTGACTAGTGCACCAATACGTGCGCCACATGCGGAATACTTTTTACTAAATGTGTCAATCATAATTACATGGTCGGCCACCCCTTGCAATGTTAATGTGCTTTTCACTTTTCCTTCATAACTAAATTCAGTATACGCTTCATCAGAAAATAAGTACAAAGCTTTTTCTTTGATTAAATCTCTTATTTGTAATAATTCAGCTTCGCTGTAAACATATCCTGTAGGATTATTGGGGTTGCAAATAAATATGCCCTTGGTTTTAGGGGTAATTTTTTCCTTGAAAGAAGCAATGGGAGGTAATGCAAATCCATTCGTAATACTAGATGTTATAGGGATAATATGAATACCTGCGGCCATCGCAAACCCAATATAGTTCGCATAAAATGGTTCGGGTACAATAATTTCATCACCCTCGTCTAGGCAGGCCATAAAAGCGAATAAGATGGCTTCACTTCCGCCAATGGTAATTAAAACATCTTCATAGGTTACATCAATTCCTTTACTGATATAGTAGGCTGCTAGTTTTTTTCTTAAACTTAAAATACCACGGCTGTCTGTATATTCTAAAACTTTTAAATTGGCTTGCTGCACCGCTTCCATCATGATAATGGGCGTTTCAATATCCGGTTGTCCAATATTTAAATGATACACTTGTACGCCTTCTTTTTTTGCAGCATCTGCGAATGGTGCTAGTTTTCGAATAGGAGAGGAAGGCATTTGGATGCCTCGTTTACTTATTTGTATCATTCAAACAAAGATATGCTTGAACGCTATAATAAAAAAGCGTCCCGAGAAATCGGGACGCTTTTAATGTTGAATAATACCAAGTGTTCGTTATTATTCAAATGATTTTTTAATTCAGTAGGATGATTTGAATGAATCAAATTTTAATTCACTTCACCTTCAATGGTTAATTCTGTTGGTATTTTAACACCAGCAAATTTAACAGTCACCTTCTTTTTAAATGCACCTGTTGCAGGCGATGTATAAGTAATTTTAATGGTTCCTTTTTGACCTTTTAAAATGGGCTTTTGATTGTATTCAGGTTGCGTACATCCGCATTCTGCATTTGCAAATTCAATCACTGCTGGTTTTGCATCATTATTGGTATAGCTAAAGATGACTGATTTATGTACACCTAATTTTAATTTTCCGTAATTGTAATTTAGTTTATCAAATTGCACACCTGTTTGTGCCATACTCGTAAATGATATTAGTGATGCAATTAGTAATAATGTTAATTTCATAATTGAAAATTTTAAAAATAAATTAAATAGTGTGATTGATAAGTTAGATAAATGAGTAAGGTTAAATTAATTAAAATCAATAAAAAATAATTACGATGTTTATTGTTTATTTGGGCTATTAATGATTGGAGCTGGCGGTGCATTGGTAATAGCAACACCTTCCCCTGCAAATTGTGTTTGCTTAATTAAACCGTTTGAAAATTCAAGTGTAGTTGCACGGGAAAATGTTCCCATGGCGCTACCATTGAAGGTGATTTGAACTTGTCCCACCTTACCGGGTGCAATTTTCTCATTAGGTTTAAAATTCGGGGTAGTACAACCACAACCTGGACGCGCATTCACCAAAGTAATGGTGTCCTTGCTGATATTGGTGAATTCAATGGTGTAACTAGCTGGTTTACCGAAGCTTATTTTTCCAAAGTCAAAGCTTTCATTTTTGAACTTTAATAACTGATCAATAGTTACTGTTGTTTGCGCTGAAATTGAACTGCAAATGCCCAAAACTAGGCTTAAAACAAAGAGTGATTTTTTCATAAAATGTGGGTTGAATAGAGGCTTTGTTGCATGTAAATTTATCAAAAAATAGGGAATTAAATGATTTTATCTAATTCTTGGTTTTTTATGCTTTTTGCCCCCTATTTTTGCTGTATGGAATCCACCCTTGATCCTGTTTTAACACCTGAAATGCTTTCTTTTGAAGCGTTTAAAAAATCTGTATTGGAGGATTACCGAATTGCCCTAATGAGTAGGGAAGTAAGCTTACTTGGTCGACGTGAAGTATTAACAGGGAAAGCAAAATTTGGCATTTTTGGAGATGGTAAGGAAATTGCCCAAGTCGCATTAGCAAAATTTTTTCAAAAAGGTGATTTTAGAAGTGGTTATTATAGGGACCAAACTTTGATGTTTGCCATGGGCACTTCCAACGTGGAAGATTATTTTGCGCAGTTATATTCTGATGTAGAAAATGATCCTTATAGTGGTGGAAAAAATATGAATGCCCATTTTGCAACTTCATTTGTTAATGAAAATGGAGAATGGCATGATTTGGTGAATCGTTTTAATATATCTGCAGATATTGCACCTACCGCTGGTCAAATGGCAAGAGCATTAGGCTTAGCATATGCATCAAAATGTTTTAAACAGTCAAAACACAAGGATTTATTTTCGCATTTATCGAATGACGGAAACGAAGTTTGTTTTTGCACTATTGGGGATGCGAGTACTTCTGAAGGTCAATTTTGGGAAGTGATAAATGCTGCGGGTGTATTACAAGTACCATTGGCCATTTTTGTATATGATGATGGATATGGAATTTCGGTACCGACCAAATTGCAAACAACGAAGGGTTCCATATCTGAAGCTTTACAAGGCATGCAAAAAGAAGCCAACACCAATGGTATTAAAATTTTTACTGTCAAAGGATGGGATTATGCAGCATTGTGTGAAGTGTTTGAACAAGGGGTCACTTATACTAGGAATACACATGTGCCTGTTGTATTTCATGTGCAGGAATTAACGCAACCACAAGGACATTCCACTAGCGGAAGTCATGAACGATATAAATCAACGGAACGTTTGCAATGGGAGCGGGAGTGGGATGGTATAAAAAAAATGAGGGAATGGTTATTGTTGAATGAATTAAGTAATGAGTCCGATTTACAAATTTTTGAAGCGCAAATAAAGCAAGCGGTCCGAGATGCAAAATTAAGGGCTTGGAATAAATATATCGCACCCATTAATGAAAAAATTAAGCAAGGGGTTGCTTTGGCCTATCAAGGATTAAGTCAAGATGATTTAGCAACAGCACAGCATTTGACACAGGAACTAATTTCAAATAGAGAACCATTAAAAAGAGATATTTTCAGAGCACTTCATTTGGTGATTGAAAAATTACCCAATCATCCTAATAAAAATGGGGTACTTGAATTTTTATCCAACTATCATAACGAGCAAGCACCTTACTATAGTAAAAATTTATACAACGAAGGCCCAAAGAGTACATTAAATGTTGCAGGCGTGCCAGCAATCATTAATGCAGATGCGACAACCTTAAATGGTTATGAAATTTTGAATCATTATTTTGATGAATTGTTTGCCTCTAATCCTCTGGTATATGCATTTGGCGAGGACTTAGGGAATATTGGAGATGTAAATCAAGGCTTCGCTGGCTTGCAAATTAAACATGGCGCTGATCGCATATTTGATACTGGTATTCGCGAGCAATCTATTATGGGGCAGGCGCATGGCATGGCCATGAGAGGCTTAAGGCCGATCGCTGAAATCCAATACTTAGATTATTTATTATACGGATTACAAACCTTAAGTGATGATATTGCAACGCTGCACTATCGCAGTAATGGTTTACAAAGTAGTCCGGTAATTATCCGCACCAGAGGCCACCGATTGGAAGGAATATTTCATAGCGGCTCTCCGATGGGTGTTATCATAAATGCTTTAAGAGGGATGTATATATGTGTACCAAGAAATATGGTACAAGCAGTAGGCATGTATAATACTTTACTTGCGGGTAATGATCCTGCTTTATTAATTGAGTGCTTGAATGGCTATCGCTTAAAGGAACAAATGCCTACTAATTTAATGTCCTTTAAGGTGGCTTTAGGCGTTCCTGAAATCATTAGAGAAGGAAATGATATCACCATTGTTTCTTATGGTTCTACCATTCGTATTATTGAAGATGCAGCGCTTAGATTAGCAGAGATGGGTATTGATTGCGAAATTATCGATGTGCAAACCATACTGCCATTTGATATTCATCATCAAATATTGGCATCCTTGAAAAAAACAAATCGAATTGTATTTGTCGATGAAGATGTGCCAGGTGGCGCAAGTGCTTATATGTATCAACAAGTGCTTGAAGTGCAAGGGGGCTATAAGTGGTTAGATGCTACAGCGCGCACCATTAGTGCAAAAGCGCACCGTCCAGCTTATGCAAGTGATGGTGATTACTTTTCCAAGCCGAATACGGAAGAAATTATAGAGAAAATAAAAGAGATGATGGCAGAGTAGCCTTAAGATTTCTCTGATGAGTATTAATTATTTCTACTTAATGAATAGCCTTCTAATTTTTGTGTGTGCTCCAATGAGCCTAATCTAAATTTCACAGCCACCTTTGTTTGTTTTTGCAAGGCTCTTTCCATGTTACAAAAAAATCCAGTTGTAGTCGTATAGTAATTTGCTGGTAATTTTGTTTCTTTCGATATCGTATACTTGTTAAACACTGGCTTAGTAGTATCTTTTATTACAGGCGAAATAAAAGCGGTAATTAATATAGTTGTTATAATTCTCATACTTAAAACTTTTATAAAAAACTGGAAGGAGGATTTCAAAAAATCTTTGATTTTTTGAATAAATCATAAGAGGGATTTATTGCACTTTTTTATATTTTAAAACAAAAAGTGCGATAAACCTACCCCATGTTGTGGAATACTTTATTTACATCTTCGTCTTCCTCTAATCTTTCAATTAGTTTACTGATATCCTCCGCTTGTTCATCTGTTACCGGAACTGTGGTGGTGGGGATCCATTCAAGCTGTGCACTCAATGGTTGAATATTTTTATCCTCTAATGCTTTTTGTAAATTTCCGAAATCAGTAAACGCACATCTTAAAACGATAATTGCATTCCCATTATCATCATTACTTTCTCCTAATTCATCCAAGCCGTGGTCAATTAATTCTAATTCCAAATCATCCATATTTACACCTTCTGGGCTTAAATTAAACACACCCATTTTTTTAAATTGAAAACTCACACTTCCACTATTTCCAAGTGCACCATGTCCTTTGTTAAAATGACTTTTCACATTGGCCACAGTTCTAACATGGTTATCGGTGGCAGTTTCCACTAACAATGCAACACCATGGGGCGCATAACCTTCGTATAAAATTTCCTCGTAATTGCTCGTGTCTTTTCCCATCGCACGCTTAATCGCTGCTTCCACTCTATCCTTGGGCATACCTACACTTCTTGCATTCTGATAACATCTTCTCAAAGCAGGGTTGTCATCTGGGTTAGGACCACCCGCTTTCACAGCAATTACAATCTCTTTACCGATTCGAGTAAATTGTTTCGCCATACGATCAAAACGCTTGAACATGGTGGCTTTTCGAACTTCAAATATTCTTCCCATAGTAGTATGTTATTGAGGTCTGCAAAAATAAGCTAAAAAAATAATCCCCCCGAGTACTCGGAGGGATTATTATAAATTATGCATCAATAGTGTTAGTCATTTAATTTACTATGCTTACGACTATATACGAAATACACCACCAAGCCTAAGGCCATCCAGGCAAAGGCCACTTTTAATGTTTGTGCATCAAGGGCAAATATCATCGCCAAGCAAATAACCGCTCCTAAAATAGGAACCAATGGCACCAAAGGTGTCTTAAATGGTCTTTCCATATCTGGTGATTTGCGTCTTAAAATCCAAATACCAGCACTTACCAATACAAATGCAAACAAGGTTCCGAAGGAGGTTAAATCACCCGCTACATTACCTGGTACAAATGCGGCAAATCCACCCACAAATATGAATAAAATCCAGTTTGATTTATAAGGCGTTCTGTATTTAGGATGTAAATCAGAGAATATTTTAGGCAATAATCCGTCATTCGCCATAGAGAAGAATACACGAGATTGTCCCATTAACATAACTAAAATTACTGAGCTAAAGCCAGCAAGAATAGCCACGGTCACTGCGGTTGCCAACCAACCATATCCTGTCATATAGGTTGAAATTGCATATGCCACAGAAGCTTCACGCCCTTTTAAAGGATCTACGAAATCCTTCCAGTTAGCCACACCTGTTAATACGTGTCCAAATAAAATATAAAGGATAGTACAAACTACTAATGAACCTAAAATACCAATCGGCATATCTCTTTTTGGATTTTTTGCTTCTTGTGCAGCTGTTGAAACAGCGTCAAAACCAATGAATGCAAAAAACACAATAGCAGCACCACCCAATACGCCACCCCAGCCATGCTTAAATGCACCTGAGTAATCTGCTATCACCTTACCCGCAGCGTCGATTACTGGCGGTTGGTTTGCAGGAATTAAATAAGGCGTATGGTTTTCGGGACGAATAAACTGCCATCCCAAAACAATAAATATAATTACAATCGCCACTTTTATAAACACGATAATTGCGTTTACAATTGCAGATTCCTGTGTTCCTTTGATTAATAATAAGGTTAACAATAATAAAATAACCAATGCAGGTGCATTCATAATACCATGACGTAATATACCATCTGCGCCAGTCATACTTTCAAAAGGGGAGTGGCTCCATTCATAAGGAATGCTCCCTCCCAGCAGCTTGTTTAAATATTCACTCCA
>CAJBLA010000082.1 GCA_903953815.1 uncultured Bacteroidota bacterium
CAATGATCAATGGCGCACGGGTTGCTTGCTCTAGGTTGGTATGTTTTTCCCAAAGATCATGATCACCTAAATGCCAGCCATGATCGCCCCACAACACAATAACTGTATTATTTAAAGTACCAAGTGAATCTAATGTATTTAATAAAATACCTACCTGCGCATCCATATAAGACACTGAAGCATAATACCCATGAATGAGCTCTTTTTGTTTGTCCTCTTTTAAATATATATGTGCATCTGTCCCTTCACTAGTTGCAAATTCAGGTATATCAGTATAATTTCTTAATTCCCCTGATTTATGATAAGCAATTTCAGGCGCATCTTTTGCATGTTCACGAAATTCAGCTAAAGGCAAACTTGCACGATCATACAAATCCCAGTATTTCTTTGGCGCTACAAAAGGTAGATGTGGCTTATGAAAACCTACTGCCATAAAATAGGGTTTATTTGCCATAGTTAGTTGAACAATTTTTTCTTTTGCAAGCAATGCAATAACTCCATCTTCATAAGCATTGTCTGGAACATCGATGCATTCTGTGGCGGGACCTTTGAGGCTTGTAGGAATTTCATCATCCGCTTCTCCAGGTTTAATTTCTTTTTTTCTTTTGACAACAAATAATAATTTGGTTGCTGGTTTTTGATATTGATTATTTGCAGGAGTTCCCAACCCGTTTGCGTAATCGGAAGGCTTTGCAACTAAGTAGGTATCATTCCAGGATATTGGATCAATTTTTTTTATGGCGCTACTAGGATGAAATATTTTTCCAGTTCCTACCGTTGTATATCCTTGTGAAATTAAATATTGTGGTAATGTTAAAATATCTGGATTCATATCACGCATCTGTGTTTTTAAATCCCAAATTTTAGTGATATCTGGACGCAACCCCGTCATTAAACTTGCACGCGTTGGACCGCAAACAGCCTGTTGACAATAATTGCGCATAAACACGGTGCTCATTTTAGCAAGACGATCAATATTAGGTGTCTTTACGATCTTATTGCCATAAGCCCCTATTTCAGGCTTTAAGTCATCTACTGCTATAAAAAGGATATTGGGTTTGGTATTTGTTTGCGCAAAGGATACTTTAATACCCATACAAAAAACTAAAATTAAAAATAGAACTGCTTTTTTCATTATAAAATTATTCACGATTAAAATTAAATATTTAATTATTAGTAATCCAAAGAAGTGGATTTCTTATTGGTAAATTTCTGATGACTTCAGCGGTCGTAGGGAAGTGTTCCAAGTTCGACCAAGTGTTTAACCAATTTTGATTACCATAAGCTGCATAACCAAATAGTAAAAAAGGATGAGCTACAGGCCAATTTTCCCAATACATAATATCCTTAGGCAGGGTCCAACTATTTTTATTTTCAACAAAAGGATATAAAAATTCAATTCCCTTTTTCAAACTTAAACCATTGGCTGTTTTAAATTCCCACAAATTATTTTCTTTGGTAGATAACACATAGGCTAATGTATACATGGCATCTAAATTAAATAGCGAATACCCATAAGGTTTGGTCCGCTTAAGTTCCAAGGGGAAACTGCCATTCATATCCATTTGTGAAGGAAGGAGGTTTGTCTTAAAGTGGTTGTCACAATAATTGAGTAAGGCTGTATCATTAACTAATTTGGCAAAAACAGCTACTTGCATGGTCCAACAAGTACCATGATTATTTTTCGCTTCTCTTTCATCAATGCCATAGGGATGTGTGGTCACCCATTGTAGATATTGTTGAAACCATTTTTTTATTTCGATAAAGTCATCTGATTTAATTGCATTTTGCTTTTCTAAAACCATAATACTTTGCGCAACTTCCATCATTTGAATCATATCAATAATTCCAACACCCCTGCCTGTTACCTTTCCCTTGATCGCTTGTGCATATAATAAAGAAGGGGTCATTTTGGTTGCAGTATCCACGAACCATGCTTTACAATGTTGAATCGCTTTAACCGCATATTTGTTATCATTGGTTAAAAGATAGGCAGATGTTAAATTGCCCACCATTTGACTAAAGCGAATCATGGCAAGACGATGTTCGGAAAAATTAGCCGGATTTGTTTGACCGTCCTTTTGAATATAAGGACCACTTGGATTTAAGGAATCAGGCCACCAATAATCTGCTTCTGAAAAAAAGTCATGCACCCCGCCGGCCGATCGCTCACTTTGAAATGAAGTAACAGTGATGGGTTTTGATTTTAAATCATCATTCGCTTTAATTAAAATTTCTTTGGATAGTAATTGACCCACTTTTTTAAATAAAATGGGCTGCGCCTTCATAGATGGTGAAAACAAAATAGAGAACGATACTAATACGAATAATTTTTTCATTAAAAATGTATAAGATTTTTACTTTTTAAAAGGCACTTTTACAATCACGGTTTCTCCTTTGCCTTTATCATTGGTAATACTTTGGATAGTCCATAAATCGGTTAAATTATCCCCATCAATAATACTACCACTATAGTCGCCCCAGGATTGGCCATCGGTTGCGCCCTTTCCTTGACCCACGCTCACCAAGGGTCGGACCGTATTTTTGGGATCCTTGGCATTGCGGTAAACAAACCTTGGACTAATAAAACTGTTTTCACTTACTTCCTGAAATCCGATTAAAACATCTTTGCGTTTATTAACCGCAATCGTGGTTTGAATATAATTAGTGGTATCGTTTCGAATAATTCCTGTTTGAACGATGGCGCCAGTTTTTGCATTTATCTGATGCCACTGCACTGCCGACCTACCTTCACAATTAACCGCTTGTGAAAACCAAATATGTCCACTTTGAAAAACTAAGTTTTTTGGATTGCGATCACCACTAGATACTTTTTGTGTGGTACCGAATTGGGAAGATGGTGGTGGGTAATCAATATATTGTAATTGATGTGGCTTGGAAGAAACTTCTACTACATAGGGAATCCCCTTTTCATCTTCCGTGACTTTTTTAATTACAAACTTATCATCTTCAATTGAAAAGAAATATAAATCATCAATGGCATCCTGCATAAAAACGGGATGACCCAAGCTTCCTTTAAAATGATATACCGTTGCATCCTTACCAGCTTTCGCTTCGGATGTTTTTAAAACAAAAGTATTTTCAACTCCGCCTGGATAGGAATAGCCAATCCATTTTTTACTATAGCCAATACCACCGCCGTCCACTTCCGCTATCCTAGATACCGGATACACATTCCATGCGCTTAAAGGATTGTTGGTTTCAGAAACTGCAATATTTACTGGTTTTGTTTTTGGCTTATCATAATACCACCATAAATCAAAAATGAAAACTTGGTTATGCATATCAAAACAAAGCTTCGGATCAATACCATTATTGAAACAACTTTGTTTTACGCCTTGCACATAGTTGCCTTGTTTGTCATATATAATAAGACCACTATTCGTACCTTCCATGACATAACCGCCACCCACTGCCACTTGCGGATCCACTTGTCGGTTGCCATCCATGGAACC
>CAJBLA010000083.1 GCA_903953815.1 uncultured Bacteroidota bacterium
TGATTTTGCGTCAAAAATGTACCTAAATGTGACCATTCTTCTGCTTGGAAGGGCATCCAAGCTTTTGTAAATATTGACCATTTTCGGGTTCCAATCGCCCGCCCAACCCATTTCGTATTGGTCGTACAATTTTATTTTATTTAATAGAATGTGGCAGGAGTTAATTAAAAAACTATCAATACCCAATGCTTGGTACTTGGGCACCACGCCAAAAGCTAAACCCGTTAATTTATTATTTTGTCCTGTCCATTTCATCCACAATAAGTGCAGTTTTTGCCATAGGCCTAATGCGCCATTAAAATATTTAAAGTATTGATTTACATCCGGGATATTAATAAACATAGCGATGGGCTCCTCCTTATAATAAGCAAACCAAATCACCCTTTCGTCCATGACGGCCTTTAAGGAGTTAAATAGTTTTATAATTTGAGGCAGTGTGATGGCTTTTTCTTCTCCGTGTTGTGCCCATGCAGAATTATAGATGGTGACAAAATCTTGGGCATATTTTGCGAGCTTGTTTTTATCTAAATGAACGGCTGTATAATCAGGCTTAGCTTTGAACTTATGATACCTTTCTTCAAAGCGCGCTGGAAGTGGAGCAAGTAAATTTTTTCTATAATAATATTGATTGTAATAATTTTCAAAACCGTAATTGGTTAAAAGGGTGGCATAATAGGAAGGGTTGAAAGACATGCCATACATAGGTTCCGCTTCAAAACCTTCTACCATCAAGCCCCACCACTTATCTCTATCTCCAAAATTGATAGGCCCGTCCATGGCTTCCATACCATTTTGTTGCAGCCATAATTTTGCGGTCTCAAAAAGCAAATTCGCACACTCCTGCTCATTAATACAATCAAAAAACCCAATACATCCAACGGGGTATTCGGTTCCTTTGTTTTTATAATCTTTATAATAAAATGCGGCAATTCTTCCAATGGTTTTACCATCCGCATTTTGTAAAAGCCATCTTGCCGCGTCGCCGTTTTGAAACAATTTATTGTTATTGGGATCAAATACTTGTTTGACCTCATTGTCTAAGGGGCGAATATAATTGGGATTGCCCTTATTTAACTCGGCATTAATGGCTAAAAATGCTTGTTCAGATGCAGCTGATTTTACTTCAATAATATTCATTGCTACAAATTAAAATATTTTTAATACACTCAATGCAAAAATTCCTGCAGTTTCTGTCCTGAGTCGGGTAGGGCCAAGTTGGATGGGGGTGTAATTATTTGAAATAGCCGTTGCAATTTCGGAACTTGAAAAATCGCCTTCTGGGCCAATCAATAAATTAACATCATCGGGTGCTAAAATTTCTTTGATATTTTTTTTATCACCAAGTTCGCAGTGCGCTATTAAATTTACTGATGCTTTATGCTTACGTATAAAGGCATCAAATTCGGTAGGTTCGCAGAGTAAAGGAAGCCATGCTTGTTGGCTTTGGATCATGGCAGATTGCAATATATTTTGCATGCGATCCATTTTGAATCTTTCATGGATAGTGCGTTCGCAAATAATTGGTACAATTTGATGGATACCCATTTCGGTTGCTTTTTCAAAAAGCCATTCCAAGCGAACTGCATTTTTTAATAAGGAAATACCTAAAGTGATTTTTTGTTGCGAAGCAGCGACACTTTGATGACGCTGAATGCGCACAATGCTATTGGTTTTATGTGCAGTTTGAATGGTTGCATTAAAAACAGCACCCATGCCATTGGTAATATCAATTTTAGCGCCTTCCTGCATTCTTAATACTTGCACACAATGCTTACTTGTTTCCGGACTAAGTGTAAACTGATTTACGCCAATGGTAAGTGTAGGCTCATAAAAATAGGGTACAGGCATGGGTGTAAGTTTGAAAAAATATTAGGCAAGTCGAAAGCTATAAAATTATTTACGCACCTTAAAAATAACTTTTCTTATTAAAAGGGTTGGTCTTCGTCATTGATGCCTTCATCAAATTCGCCGCCATTCATTTTACTTCCTTGTATAAAAAAGCGGCCGCCGTCGTTGCTTGTATTTCCTGGGAGTGAGGAAACAGGCTTGTAATTACTGCCCAATCCTGGTATACCACCTTCGCCATCCCATTCTTCAAAACGTTGAATATCTAAGCGCGCTCTTAATTTAATTAAATCCAAAGAACCATTACGGTGTTTGGCAATTCTGATATGGGTTTCACCTTGTGTGCTTTCACCCATTTCATTACTCATTACCTCGTAATATTCAGGACGATAAATAAACATAACCATGTCCGCATCTTGTTCAATCGCACCTGATTCTCTCAAATCACTCAATTGCGGCATCTTGCTTTCTTTTCTTGTCTCTACCGCACGACTCAACTGAGATAAAGCAATGATTGGAATATTTAATTCTTTGGCCAACGCCTTTAAACTTCTTGATATATTACTAATTTCTTGTTCTCTGTTTGAATTACGATCACCCAAGCCACTCATCAATTGCAAGTAGTCAATGATGATAATTTTAACCTGGTGTTTGTTCACTAACCTACGGGCCTTTGCCCTGAATTCAAAAATGTTTAAAGCCGCAGTGTCATCAATATAAATAGGCGCAGATTCTAATCGCTTAATACCTTTTGCATGCAATTGTTGGTATTCGTAATCTTCTAATTTACCTCTTGAAATTTTTTCCATTTTAATTTCACTCTCCGCACTCAATATACGTTGCACCAATTGAGAGGCGCTCATCTCTAAACTAAAAAAGCCAACGGGTTGTGGTTTTGTAGGATGCAATGCAGCATTACGTGCAAGGTTCAATGCAAATGCAGTTTTACCTACAGAAGGTCGCGCCGCTAAAATAATTAAATCGGTGGGTTGCCAACCATACGTAATTCTGTCTAAGCTGGCAAAGCCACTAGGCACGCCAGATATTTCATCTTTCTTCGTTCTTAATTCATCAATTCTTGTAATCGCGGTTGCCAAAGCAAAACCAATATCAACGAAATTTTTCTTTAAATAGTTATTGGTGATGTTAAACATTTTTGTTTCACTATCATCAAGTAAATCAAAAACATCCGTGCTATCCTCATAGGCATTCGCAATTACTTCCCCGCTAATTCTAATTAATTCTCGTTGAATAAATTTTTGCAAAACGATTCTTGCGTGTGCATCAATATTCGCAGTAGAAACAACGACATTGGTTAATTTAGAAATATAATAAGCACCCCCAACAATGTCTAAATTTTCTTGCATCCTTAATTCTTCCACCACCGTCAACATGTCAATGGGCATATTTTTTTGTTGCAAACTTTGCATCGAACGATAAATCATTTGATGTGATTCAACATAAAAACATTCTGGCTTCAAAATTTCTGTCACCGTGTCAAACGCACTTTTTTCTAATAAGATGGCACCTAATACCGCTTCTTCTAATTCGCGCACCTGTGGTGGAATTTTTCCATACATCATACTGCTAATATCAACATTGGCAGTTTTCTTTTTGGTACGATTGGTATTTATATTGGGTAAAGCCATAATAATTAATAAATAAGATTGGGTGAATTTCTACTGCGAAAATCAAACCAAATTAGCAATTCATGAAATTTACTTTTGCAATCCCCTTATACACAGGGCTTCACTATCTAGTATCCACAATAAAATGCAGTTATTCACGGGATTTCCACTAACATTTTGCGCTTATCCACCTTGGTCCCTGCCTAGGGTCAAAAAGGGGCTATTTTGGAGGGGCTATTTTTTACCTAAAAAGCACTCAAAAATTTGTACTTTTGAAGCTATACCATAAAGATGCAATATGACGATTAGTTATCGCTGGCTGAGTGAATATTTACCCCAAACGGTGCGCCCGGAAGAATTATCTAATATCCTAACCTCCATAGGGTTGGAAGTAGAGGCATTAGAAAATTTTGAAAATTTCAAAGGTGGACTTGCAGGATTAGTCGTAGGGGAAGTATTGGAAGTGATACCACATCCAAATGCAGATAAATTAAAATTGACCAAAGTAGATACGGGTGGCGCGGCACCTTTAGGGATTGTTTGTGGTGCATCCAATGTAATGGTGGGTCAAAAAGTGGTGGTCGCTGTTGTGGGTACTACGATTTATCCAAAAGGTAAGGAGCCGATGACCATGAAATTAGCCAAAATCAGGGGCGAACAAAGTGAAGGAATGATTTGTGCGGAAGATGAAATTGGGGTAAGTGATGACCATGCTGGAATTATTGTATTGGATGCTGCAATTAAAGCAGGCACTCCGGTTGCTGATATTTACGAATACTATCAGGATTGGATTTATGAAATTGGTTTAACTCCCAATAGGATGGATGCAATGAGTCATTATGGTGTTGCTAAAGATGTATGTGCTTATTTGTCCTACCATCAAAGTCCAGTGAGTGCTGTAAGTCCATTCACACAAAATTTGGAACATGATAAATCAGTAGGGTCATTTAAAGTTTTGATTGAAGATGATAAAGGGTGTGCACGTTATAGTGGGTTAGTCATTGAAGGTGTAACTGTAAAAGAATCACCTACGTGGTTAAAAAATAGATTGCAAAGTATTGGGGTACGTTCCATTAATAATATCGTGGACATCACGAATTATATATTACATGAAACCGGACAACCACTGCATGCGTTTGATGCTAGTGAGATCAAAGAAAACAAAGTAGTCGTAAAAAAGTATGCTGCAGGTACTAAGTTCACTACACTCGATGGCGTAGAACGAACTTTACAAGCCAATGATTTAATGATTACGGATGGTGCAAAACCCATGTGTATTGCGGGTGTTTTCGGAGGCTTACAAAGTGGGGTAAAAGCGACGACCACAAATATATTTTTAGAAAGTGCTTGGTTTGAAAATGTACATATTCGTAAAACCTCATTACATCATGGCCTTCGGACTGATGCTGCAACGCGTTTTGAAAAAGGAGTAGATGTGGATGGTACGGTCAAAGTATTATTGCGTGCTGCAAAAATGATACAGGAAATTGCAGGTGGAAAATGTAGTGAAGTGGTAGATGTATATCCAAATCCTGCAAAAAAAGCGGTCGTACATTTAAGTTTTAGTTATCTAAAAAAATTAAGTGGTAAAACGTATCCAGTAGATAAAGTAAAAACAATACTTACTAGTTTGGGTTTTGAAATTAGTAAAGAAACTACGGAGGGTATTGAATTAGCAGTACCTTACCACAAGCCTGATATTAGCATACCCGCTGATATTGTAGAGGAAGTTTTACGTATTGATGGTTTGGATAATATTGAAATTCCAAGTGTTATTACCATGAGTCCTTCCATTGATCCATTAGAGAAAAAAGAAAAGTTCAAAGATAAAATTGCACAGTTTTTAGTGGGCCGTGGCTACACAGAAATATTAACGAATTCAATTACCAATAGTGCTTATTTTTCAGAAGAAGTATTGGCAGGTGCCGTAAAAATGTTGAACAATTTAAGTGCTGATTTAGATGTGTTGCGTCCCTCCATGTTAGAAACAGGTTTGGAAACGATTGCCTATAATTTGAATCGACAACTAAGTTCAATTTCATTATTTGAAATTGGAAAAGTGTATGGACAATCCTCCAAAGGTGCTTATTATGAATCTGAACAATTGTCCATTTATCTTTCTGGAAAACAACAACAAGATGGTTGGAGAACCAAAGGAATATTGTCTGATTTCTTTGTTGCCAAAGGAGCAGCCACTGCAATTTTTAATTTATTAGGCATACAGGGTGGAGAATGGAAGCAAACAAGTGCCAATCAAATTGATTATATCGTTAGTAAAAAAACCACAGGTACTTTGCAAGCCATTGGTGCGAAAAAATTACAGGCCTTTGGTATAAAGCAACCCGTTTTTTATATCCAATTTGACCTTGCTAATTTGTTTACGATTTATCAAAGCAAGCAGGTGGTGTACCAGGAAATATCTAAATATCCTTCTGTGGAAAGGGATTTGGCATTAGTGATTCCGCAGGATACCAAGTATGAGGCTATTGAAGCCTGTGTAAAGGAAGCTAAATTGGAAGCATTAAAAGAGTCGCGTGTATTTGATATTTTCGAGAGTGATAAATTAGGTGCACAGAAAAAATCGGTAGCAATTAATTTTGTATTTAATACCGCAGATAAAACATTGACGGATGCTGAAATTGATACCATGATGAAAAAGTTGGTACAATTATTTGAAAAAAATCTTTCCGCAGAAGTTAGAAAATAACTAAATTCAATTTGTTAAAAATAGATTCATGCTTGCTTTAAATACATCCCTTGAACAGTTACAAGAAAAATTACAGCTTTTAATTAAGCAGTATGGGGTATTGGAAAAGGAAAACCAACAGCTTAAAGCAGCGGTAACGAAGCAGGAAAATAAGAACAAGGAGTTACTCGAACAATTGAACGCATCCAAACATCAGTTAACAGCTTCTAGGATGCATCAATCTGAAATGAATCCCGCTGATAAGGAAAAGTGGGTGAAACAAATTGATCAATATATTAAGGAAATTGATACTGCAATTAAAAACCTGAATCCCTAAGCCATGTCAGACAATACCCAAAATGAGGACTTGATCCCTATGAATATTACCATTGCTGACAGGTCCTATCGTGTTAAAATTTCTGCCAAGGACGAGGAGGCGGTTCGCAAAACGGCCGCATTAATCAATCAAAAGATGGTTGAATTTAAAAATGCCTATGCCGGTAAGGATCAGCAGGACTATATTTCAATGGTTTTATTGTGGTTTACCACCGAGCAGCAAAAAACGGGGTCCAACCTATATGAGATTGAAACAGCCCAAAAACAGATTGATACCCTCACTAATTGGGTAGATAAAGCACTATCTGCTTCATAAATTACGCCCCATCGACTCCATTCTTTCCATTATTTGATTATCTTCGTAGCGGAACCTTTGACGCATTATAGAAAATCGAAATACGTCATCTTGTAATTTTTGTGTGAACGAAGCTTGCTATAGGTGATTATCAATGATTTATGTATAATATAGGATTAATGTTTTTAACTCATTAACTAAGAAAAAGGGGAGTATGAATTATTTTAAAAAAACAAGATTTAAACAATGGACCAAACAATATTATTTGTCATCATTGGAGTTGCTTCCTTATCGGGAGGTTTACTCGTCGGCAAACTAGTTTTTGCCCGCAATACAAAAAAGCAAGTTGAAGAAGCAGAAGCGCAAGCAGCCAACATTTTAAAGGAAACAGCACTTAGGGCGGAAACCATCCGGAAGGAAAAACAACTGGAAGCGAAGGAGCATTTTGTGCAACTTAAGTCAGACTACGATCGCGATTTATTAGAAAAAAATAAAAAGATCGGAGAAGCTGAAAACAGAATTAAGCAAAAAGAAATCAGCACCAACCAAAAGGAAGCTGCATTGGATAAGCAAGTAAAAGACAATGACGCGATCAAAGAAAAATTAAATCGTGAGATTGACTTAATCAATGTAAAGCGCTCTGAGTTAGAAAAGCACCAAGAAGAGCATATTCGCAGGTTGGAAAAAATTGCGAACTTAAGTGCGGATGATGCAAGACAACAATTAATTGAAAGCTTGAAAAACGAGGCACAAACACAGGCGCTGGTTTTACAACAAGAAATTATTGAAGATGCAAAACAAAAAGCAAACAAGGAAGCACGTAAAATAATTATACAATCTATCCAACGTACAGCAGCGGAAGTTGCTATCGAAAATACAGTGACTGTATTTAATTTGGAATCAGATGAGATGAAAGGTCAAATCATTGGTAGAGAAGGTCGTAATATTCGTGCAATTGAAGCAGCAACGGGTGTGGATTTAATTGTAGATGATACACCGGAAGCGATCTTATTATCTTCTTTTGATCCATTGCGTCGTGAAATTGCGCGTTTAAGTTTACAACGATTAGTTACCGATGGTCGTATACATCCAGCTCGTATTGAGGAAGTGGTTGAAAAAACACGTCGTCAGTTAGAGGATCAAATTGCGGAGATTGGTGAAAGAACCGTCATTGAATTAGGTATTCATGGTTTACATAAAGAGTTGATCAGAATTATTGGTAAAATGAGGTTCAGATCTTCTTATGGTCAAAACTTATTGATGCACTCTCGTGAAACAGCTAATTTATGTGGAATTATGGCTGCCGAGTTAGGATTGAATCCGAAATTGGCGAAAAGAGCTGGTTTATTACACGATATCGGTAAGGTTCCGGACGAAGAAACTGAATTAAGCCATGCCTTATTAGGGGCTAAATTGGCGGAGAAATATGGTGAAAATCCGGCGGTGGTGAATGCGATTGGTGCCCACCACGATGAAATGGAGATGCAATATGTGATTTCCCCAATTATCCAAGCTTGTGATGCGATTAGCGGAGCAAGACCAGGAGCGAGAAGAGAAATCATGCAACAGTACATACAGAGAATCAAGGACTTAGAAAACCTAGCCATGAACTACCAAGGGGTAGAGAAAGCCTATGCTATTCAGGCAGGTCGTGAGTTAAGGGTGATTGTGGAAGCTGAAAAGGTGACCGATCAGTCCTCTGACCAATTGAGCTTTGAAATTGCACAAAAAATTCAAACTGAAATGACTTATCCTGGTCAAATTAAGGTGACGGTGATACGTGAAAAGAGGGCAGTGAACATTGCCAGGTAGTGGAATATTAATTTAAGATCAAATAATTTGGATAATAAGGTGGGTTCTCCTACCTTTGCCGTCCGCAAAAACAATGTATTATGAGCGAAGCAGTAAAATTTGTACACGAGCAATTAACAGCAAAAAAAGAATATCCAGCCTTCAAAGCTGGTGATAATATTACCGTAAACTACAAAATTGTAGAGGGTGGTAAGGAGCGTATCCAAAGTTTCCGTGGGGATGTAATTAAGACCCAA
Organism: uncultured Bacteroidota bacterium; assembly: GCA_903953815.1. Classification (GTDB taxonomy): domain Bacteria; phylum Bacteroidota; class Bacteroidia; order Chitinophagales; family Chitinophagaceae; genus Sediminibacterium. Next base: position 8,839 of record CAJBLA010000083.1, read on the forward strand.
GGAACTGGCGCTACTGCATCATTTACAGTACGTAAAATTTCTGATGGCGTAGGCGTTGAGCGTTTATTCCCAATCCTATCACCCAACATTGATTCTATCCTATTGAACAAGTCTGGTAAAGTACGCCGTGCTAAATTGTATTACTTAAGAGAGAGAAGTGGAAAGAGCGCTCGTATTAAGGAAAAAAGATTCTAAATGCTATTACCATCCAAATGGTAATTCACTAGCTAATATATTAAACCGTCCCGATTTTTGGGACGGTTTTTTTATGCCATATCCTGACTTTTTAATCTCTGAAAACCTTAAAAATAGTGTGCTTTCTATTTTATAATTACCTTACCTTTAATATTCTAAATTTAACATTATGGGCAACTTAGGATTTCAAGAATTATTAATTATTGGTGTGGTTATTTTAGTGATGTTTGGCGGAAGAAAAATCCCTGAATTTATGCGTGGATTAGGAAAGGGTATCCGTGAATTCAACGATGCTAAAAACAATGTAAAAAAAGAAATCGAAGAAGGGATCAAAGAAAAAGACGAGAAAGCTTCTTAGTTTTTTGGCATACCATTGGATGGCCAATTTATTTTTTATCAATTAACATTTTAGCCTTTGTTTCGTTTTACTACAATCAAAGACTACCATACTGCTTTACAAGCAGGAAGCATGTCGTGCATTCAAGCAGTGGATTATTACTTGGATCAAATTGCGCGCAATGAAAATCTCAATGCCTTTTTAGAAGTATTTACCGAGGATGCAAAACAACGCGCTATAGCATTAGATGAATTGCGCGTTAAAAAAAAATCTATAGGAGAATCATTGGGTAAATTACATGGTGTAGTGGTAGGTATCAAAGATGTACTTTGTTATCAAGGGCACAAAGTAAGTGCCGCTTCAAAAATTTTAGAAAATTATACTGCTATTTATTCTGCTTCTGCCATTGAAAAATTATTGGCAGAAGGTGCCATTATCATTGGTCGTCAAAACTGTGATGAATTTGCGATGGGCAGTAGTAATGAAAATTCTGCTTACGGTCCAGTAAAAAATGGCATCAATCCTACAAAAGTGCCAGGTGGATCATCAGGAGGTTCAGCCGTAGCCGTGCAATCAAATATGTGTATGGTGAGTTTGGGATCAGATACCGGTGGATCAGTACGGCAGCCTGCAGATTTCTGCGGAGTGATTGGACTCAAGCCAAGTTATGGTCGCATTTCAAGGTATGGTTTAATTGCCTATGCATCTTCCTTTGATCAAATAGGTATTTTTTCAAAATCAGTTATTGATGCTGCATTAGTACTTGAAGTAATCGCAGGTCATGATGAATTTGACAGTACCGTATCTACAAAAACGGTACCGCAATATGCAAGTGAATTAAAAAAAGTAACACCAAAAAGAGTAGCCTACTTTAAAGAAACACTTTCGCATCCGGGTTTGGATCAGGAAATTAAAAATCAAATCACGGCCTACCTCGAGCAATTAAAAGGAGCTGGTTATACGGTGGAAGCGATTGACTTCCCATTACTTAATTATTTGGTGCCGACCTATTATGTATTAACGACTGCGGAGGCGTCCAGTAATTTATCTCGATTTGATGGAATAAAATTTGGACATAGAACAAGTCAGCCCATGGCTGATTTAACTGATTTATATAAGTTAAGTAGGACGGAAGGATTTGGTGCCGAAGTGCAAAGAAGAATATTATTGGGAACCTTTGTTTTGAGTGCAGGTTATTTTGATGCCTATTTTACCAAAGCACAACAAGTGCGACAACAATTAGTTGATTTAACCAATGAATTGTTCAAAAAATATGATATGCTCGTTTGTCCTACCGTTCCAACCACTGCCTTTAATTTAGGTGCGCATCATCATACTGCCACTGAAATGTTTTTAGCAGATATTTATACCGTGTATGCCAACTTAGTCGGGATCCCTGCAATTTCATTACCGCTATTTAAACACTCCAATGGAATGCCTTTTGGTTTGCAGGTAATGAGTGCGCCATTTAATGAAACGGGGTTACTACAATTTTCGGAAGCCCTCCTAGAAACTAAAATCGCCTAGTATTTGTCAATCATGCATCCTAAGCGCAACTATCATATTATTAAGCGTATCACCAATAGCATTATTGCCTTTTTATTGATACAATTTCAGGTCAATGGGTCAGGCTATCATCATTACGATACGGTCAAGCCCTCCAATGTTCTTGTTCAAAAAAAATTAGAAGATACCATTACCCAATTTAGGGTAGGCTTTACAAGTTTATTTACGGTAAATGCAGTTGATGTAAAAAAAGGGCCTTTGCAATACGAGCTCAATGAAAAAGCCATCAGTTTTATTCAAACTTATATGGATAAGCAAGGTGCCGGATTACGAAAAATGAAAACTTGGGCCAAACCTTACTTTAATTTATATGATGTTATATTAGAAAGTAAAGGAATACCAACACAGTTAAAATATTTGAGTGTGATTGAAAGTCATTTGAGTTCGGATGTGACTTCATCCGCAGGTGCAGTAGGGCCATGGCAAATTATGCCAGCGGAAGCCACCCGTTTAGGATTAAAATTAACACCCAATGATGAGCGAACCGATTATGAAAAAAGTACGCAAGCTGCTGCAACCATTTTAAAGGAGTTGTATGATGAGTTTGGCGATTGGTTATTGGTGGTTGCAGCTTATAATGGAGGTGCGGGCAGATTAAGACAGACGATTAAAAAAATGAAGACAAATGATTTTTGGGCCTTGCAGTATCAACTGCCGCTTGAAACCAGGGATCATGTAAAAAAGTTCATTGCCACTATATATGTTTTTGAATCAGATCAAACTAATTTGGTTACCTATTTAAATAAGCCCACTTTAATTAAAAAAAAGGAGGCAGTGAACGAAAACTTAGCGAGGTTGGAAATAAAAGGAAGGTATAGTGCACAAATTATTGCGGAGTTTGTATCCTTTCCACTTGAAAAACTGATGAACTTAAATCCGCAAATTGAAAAAGTATTGGCTACTGGAAAATCCTTTGAATTAATCCTTCCAAAGGATAAGCTTGAAATATTTGAGGCCCATAAAAATGAAATTTTACAGGCCTCGATACAATCTTTATATAAGATCAGTGACTAAGTGTTGATTTAATTAGTAATCGTCCAAGTCGTCTTTATCATCGAATAAATCATCGTCGTCATCTAAGCTTTTTAAATCATCATCTAAAGAAAAATCATCATCGTCATCTTCTTTTTTTGATTTCCCTTTGGCTTTCGTTGATTTTTTTGGCAAATCAAATTCTTCGAAGTCGGGATCCCAACTATCATCTTCGGCTTTTTCCCAATCATCATTTACATCTTCTTCCTCATCCAAATCATCCTCCTCATCTGCCACCTTTTTTTTGGATATAGGTTTAAGTATAGCCGCTTTATTTTGCGTAGGCTTTACTTCTTTACTTTTCTTTTCTTTTGCGATTTTCACTGCCATAAGTCTTTCAAAATTACAATGTAAATTTTCAAACTAAATTTTTATTTACCAAAAAAACAGCGTGTTTTTTTTAGAAATTTTAAAACTTTCTACATTGATTATTGTTGCAACAACTAATAGTTTATAAATGTACTATTTGGTCTCTACCTGGCCCATTGGAAACATATTTAACGGGAACCCCAAGGTAACTATTAATGAATTCTATATATGATTTCATAGTTGCAGGTAATTCCTTTTCATCTTTCATTTTTGTGGAGTCGGTGTTCCATCCAGCCATTTTTTTCCAAATAGGGGTCACAGGTGTACCTACAATTTGAAATGGCACATAGTCAATTTGCTTCCCTTCCATTTCATAAGCAACACCTAGTTCTAATTCGGCAAATGAATCTAATATATCCGCCTTGGTCATAATAATTTGTGTTACACCATTGATCATGCAGGCAAATTTTAAAGCCACTAGGTCAATCCAACCACAGCGACGTGGTCTTCCGGTGGTAGCGCCAAATTCACTACCAATTTTACGAAGCTCTTCTCCCTTGGCATCATGTAATTCAGTAGGGAAGGGGCCGCCGCCTACTCTGGTACAATAAGCTTTAGAAATGCCAAATACCTCTCCAATTAATTTTGGAGATATGCCTAATCCAGTACAAACACCTGCAGAAATGGTATTGGAAGATGTGACAAATGGGAAAGTACCAAAGTCGATATCCAACATAGATCCTTGGGCACCTTCGGCCAATACTTTTTTCCCTTTGGAAATTTGATCATTAATAAAGTATTCGCAGTTAATGATATTCAAGGTTTTTAAAAACTCAAGCGCTTCAAAAAACTCCGTTTCCATTTCACTGATATCCTCGTTGAAATTGTAGCTATCTAATATTTTTTGGTGCTTCATGCGAAGGGCGATGTATTTGCTAATAAAATTTTTACTTAGCAAATCACCTACTCTAATTGCATTACGGCCTGTTTTGTCCATATAAGCAGGTCCAATGCCTTTAAGCGTTGACCCGATTTTAGCTTCTCCCTTTGACAATTCAGATGCTTTGTCAAGTGCACGGTGCGAAGGAATAATAATATTGGTACGCTCGGAAATAAAAAGATTCTTTTTCACATCCACCCCCATCGCTTTAACAGCGTCACATTCTTTTTTTAATGTAACAGGATCTAAAACCACCCCATTACCAATGATGTTTATTTTATCCTGATGAAAAATGCCAGAAGGGATTTGGTGTAATACCATTTTAGTGCCATTCACATATAAAGTATGTCCTGCATTTGGACCTCCTTGAAACCTAGCGATGACATCATAATTGGGTGCAAAATAATCAACAATTTTACCTTTTCCTTCATCACCCCATTGAAGTCCTAAAATTACATCTACCATGGATTAATATTTGAGAACACAAAAATAAGTATTGACAAGTTGATTACCTATTTAAACTATTATTAATTGAACTAACTTTTACACAGTTTCGGTGTCAAATCTGTTAACTTGTTGGATTCCACTCACCGATTTTATTTTTTCTACCAATAATTCAAGTTCATCTTTGTCGTGGACATACACTTTAATGGTTCCTTCGAACAAGCCATCCTTGGATTCGATGGTGATGGCGGCAATGTTTATTTTAAGTTCCCCACTAATAATGGTAGTAATATTATTTACCACACCCACATCATCCATTCCCACAATACTAAGCCCTGTTAGGAAGGAAATTTCTTTATTTTTTGCCCATTTGGTTTTCACCACCCGATGGCCATAATTTGCCAAAAGTTGGGTGGCATTGGGGCAGCTGGTTCGATGAATGATTAGGCCTTTTCCTGTGCTGACAAAACCAAAAACATCATCTCCTGGGATAGGGTTACAGCATTTCCCCAAACTGTATTTTATTTGATCGCTGGATTCACCAAAAATGATCAACTCAGATTCCTTTTTTGGAATAAATTTATTCGAATGGGTATCTTGACCAGGCTCGGGTACAATGTGGATGGGTTTAGGGGCTTCAATTTTATCACCTAGGACCAAAAATAATTTTAGCTCTTTTAATTCAATTTGCTTTTTTGCGATTTTAAAATGCAAATCAAGTTGACTAGGCTGTTTATAATAATTGACTAATTGGTCAATATTATAAGGGCTATAGGGTGCGCCAATACTTTCCAATTTTCGTTGTAAAGTATATTTGCCTTCCTCTGCAATTGATTTTTTTTCTTCCCGCAAAGCATCCTTAATACTGTTTTTGGCTTTCGCAGTGACCACATTATTGAGCCAGTCGTCATTGGGTTTTTGCTTATTACTAGTGATAATTTCAATTTGATCACCACTGCGTAATTTATGGCTGATGGGCACTAATTTATGATTCACTTTTGCCCCGATACATTTGGATCCAATAGCGGTATGTATATAAAAAGCAAAATCCAAGGCCGAGCTATTAATGGGCAGCATTTTAACTTCTCCTTTGGGTGTATACACATAAATTTCCTCTGCTAAAAAAGAGGTTTTAAAATCTTGTAAAAAATCAATGCCTTCTTCTTGTTGGTTGCTAAGCGCTTCTCTAATTTGAACAAACCATTTATCAAATCGATCTTCATTTTGAGAGCCTTCCTTATATTTAAAATGCGCAGCTAATCCTTTCTCTGCAATCTCATTCATTCGCTTTGTTCTGATTTGCACCTCCACCCATTTTCCTTGTGGTCCCATAACCGTAGTGTGCAAGGCTTCGTAACCGTTACTCTTTGGGTTGCTCAACCAATCACGTAATCTCTCAGGCGAGGGTAGGTATTCGTCCGTAATTAAGGAATATACTTTCCAACATGCTTCCTTTTCTTTTTCCAAGGGCACATCTATAATAATACGAATGGCAAATAAATCATACACTTCTTCAAAACTGACGCCTTTCTTTTTTATTTTATTCCAAATGGAGTGGATGCTTTTTGGGCGACCATGCATTTCGAATTCAAAATCTTCGGGAATTAATTTTTCATTTAGGGGGCGAATAAATTCGTTGATGTATTTGGTTCTTTCTCGCTTTGTTTCCGCTAATTTTTTTGCAATCTCTTTATACGTATCTGGCTCCATGTACTTCATGGATAAATCCTCCAACTCTGTTTTTAAATTATACAAACCCATGCGGTGGGCCAAGGGTGCATACACCCAAATGGTTTCAGAAGCAATTTTTAATTGCTTTTCTTGCTTCATCGAATCTAGGGTACGCATATTATGTAAGCGGTCCGCTAGTTTTATTAAGATCACCCTAGGATCATCGGTCAGGGTCAATAAAATCTTTTTGAAATTTTCAGCTTGCTGGCTACTATTGGCATCCATGACGCCTGAAATCTTTGTTAATCCGTCAACTATTTTTGCGATTTCATTCCCGAATTCGTTTTTAACATCATCTAAGGTTAAATCGGTATCCTCAATGGTATCGTGTAATAACGCACAAATGGTACTTCGAACCCCCAATCCAATTTCTTCCACACAAATCATGGCCACCGCAATAGGGTGTAATATATAAGGCTCGCCACTTTTACGTCGCATGGTTTTATGCGCTTTGGTGGCCATTTCAAAAGCAGTACGCAATAATTCCTTATCCCCTTTTTTTAATTTTTCACGAATGGCTCTGAGCAATGCACGATACTGACGAACAATTTCTTTATTTTCTTGTTCTTCATTTAAATCGTAATTGGATGCGATTTTGGCTTCGTTATGTAGTTCGGATAAATCCATCTTATTACGAAAATACGACAATCAAACAGGATTTTTACATACAACACATAGATAGTGTAACTTTGTAGCTTATGACGATGAAACCGCCCAAATCATTTTTTAATTACTCCCTTTTGAAAAGGGTGTTTTCATTTGTGCAACCTTACCGTTTTATGTTTATTGGCAATCTGGCATTGGCGATTGTCCTTGCTTTTTTTACCCCGATTCGCCCATATTTAATTCAGGTTACGGTGAATACGGCAATTGGTAAGCCTACTATTTTACCCGAATGGGTACGCTTTTTTTTACCTGACACCGCATTTGAATCTGCGATACAATTAATCATAGGGATCACCCTTTTTCAGGTAGCATTTATTATTGTGGAAACCATTTTTCGATTTATGTTCACTTTCGGCATGGCTTGGTTGGGTCAGCAAGTGATTCGGGATTTGCGCAATAAAGTATATGACAAAGTAATGCATTGGGAGATGAGGCAATTTGACAAAACGCCCATTGGTACATTAACTACGCGTACCATTAATGATATTGAAAGTATCAATGACATTTTTTCAGATGGCTTAATTCCTATCCTTGCGGATTTCTTAACCATCGTTATTACATTAACCACCATGTTTTTTATTAATTGGCAATTGACATTGGTCTGTTTAATTCCATTTCCCATTATGTTGATTGCTACTTACTTTTTTAAAGAAAGTGTCAATAAAAGTTTTATACAAGTTCGAAATGCCGTTGCTGCATTAAATGCATTTGTGCAGGAACATATTTCAGGTATGGCGGTGGTGCAAGCTTTTGCAGCTGAAGAAAAAGAAATGACCAAGTTTGATAAAATTAATGAAGGGCATAAGTCAGCAAACATCAAAGCAATATTTGCGTACTCCGTTTTTTTTCCAGTCGTGGAAGTGGTATTGGCCTTAAGTATGGGTTTGATTGTATGGTGGGTAGCAGACCAAAGTTTAGATGCTGGTATGTTGGTTGCTTTTATTTTATTTTTAAATCAAATTTTCAGGCCTTTGCGCATGATCGCAGATAAATTCAATGTACTACAAATGGGGATGGTCGCTGCGGAAAGGGTGTTTAAGATTTTGGATAATACCGATATTACATTAAACGAAGGGCAGCTTCGTCCTGAAAAAGTAAACGGTAAACTTGAATTTAAAAATGTACAATTTGCGTATGAAGGGAGCAACTGGGTTTTAGATGATTTAAGTTTTTCAGTTGCTGCAGGAACCACTGTTGCGATTGTTGGCCATACGGGTAGTGGTAAAACTTCGGTCATTAGTATATTGAATCGCTTGTATCCTTATCAGTCGGGAAATATATTTTTAGATGACCAGCCCATTGAAAGTTATTCCTTAGATTTTTTAAGGGCTTCTGTGGGTGTGGTTTTACAAGATGTGTTTTTGTTTTCAGGATCAATTTATGATAATATCACGCTACGCAACAACAGTATAACGGAAGCCCAAGTGCATGCAGCTGCAAAAATGATTGATATGCATGATTTTATTTTGAGCTTGCCTGGGGGGTATAGTTATCAAGTAATGGAACGTGGTGCTACCTTGAGTATGGGGCAGCGGCAGTTATTAAGTTTTATTCGTGCTTTATTATACAATCCTGCGATATTAATTTTGGATGAAGCCACTTCCTCGATTGACACAGAAAGTGAACGACTCATTGAAAAAGCCATTGATACCTTAATAAAAGGGCGCACTTCCATCGTGATTGCGCATCGATTATCTACCATTCGGAAAGCCAACAAAATCATCGTTTTAGAAAAAGGCAAAATACAGGAAATGGGGTCACATGAGGACCTTCTTCATTTGGGGGGCTTTTACGCAAAACTCAATGAAATGCAGTTCAAGGATAAAAAATCGATCAATTAAATTAAGTAATTGATTTACAGTCATTTGCATTCAATAAGTTTTCACGATTTTAAGGACAATTTCTATTCAATTTTTCTGCAATTTCAAGGGGAATATTCCTATCTTTGCACCAAATTTTGAGATCTGTATGGCCCTAAGACCTATTAAATCAATACTGGCATTGTGTTTAAGCCTTTTTATTTTGTTGCAACCAACAAATATTTTAGCAAGCGAACCAGCGGCAGCTACTGCGGAGCATGCCAATAAAGAAGAAGGCAGCTTTAATGTTACTGAAACAATTTTAGAACATATTAAGGATGATCACAGTTGGCATTTATGGGGGCATACTTCTATTGCTTTACCTGTAATTTTATATACCCCACAAGGGTTTGACGTTTTTTCTTCAGAAAAATTAGTGGACGAACATCATGAGCCAGTGGTGTATAAGGGAAAATTTGATTATAAGTTAGTGGAAGGCAAAACTAAAATTGTCAATGCGGCGGGTGAAGTGGATGTAGCTGCAAGTAAAAAATTATGGGATTTCTCTATTACCAAAAATGTGGCCAGTTTATTTATATCTGTTATCATTTTATTACTGGTTATACTAACTGCTGCAGGGGCGTATAAAAAAACAGGGGTTACTTCAGCACCTAAAGGATTACAATCATTTATGGAGCCGATCGTTTTATTTGTTAGAGATGAAATAGCCCTTCCAAATATTGGTGCAAAGCGTTATGCTAAATACATGCCGTTTTTATTGACCATTTTCTTTTTGATTTTAACGAATAACTTTTTAGGTTTAATTCCTTTATTTCCAGGTGGCGCTAATGTGAGTGGAAACATTGCATTTACTATGACTTTGGCGGTATGTGTTTTCATAGTTGTGAATTTAAGTTCAAACAAAAACTATTGGGAGCATATTTTCTGGATGCCAGGAATGCATTGGTCTATGAAATTGTTTTTAGCACCGATTGAATTAATCGGGGTGTTCAACAAACCTATTTCATTGATGATTCGATTGTTCGCAAATATCACAGCGGGTCATATCTTGGTATTGAGTTTGGTTTGTTTGATTTTTATTTTTAAAACTGTGTATGCAGCTGCAATAGCAGTGCCATTTGTAATTTTTATATTCTTGATAGAATTGCTAGTCGCTTTTTTACAAGCCTATATTTTTACAATGCTTACTGCTATGTATATTGGCATGGCTTCGGAAGAAGCGCATCATGACCATCATCCAGCAGGGGAAGGCGCAGATAAAGAATTAGCACATCATTAATAATATTTATAAATTTTTTTCAATAACAATTAAAACGTAAAAAATGGTAGTAGGAAGTGTTGCCGCAATCGGCGCTGGATTAGCTGCTATCGGTGCTGGAATTGGCATCGGTCTAATTGGTAAAGGAGCGGTAGAAAGTATTGCTCGTCAACCAGAAGCAGTGAATGATATTCGTTCTAACATGATCGTAATGGCTGCCTTCGTTGAGGCCGTAGCTTTATTTGCGGTGGTGGTTGCCCTTTTAGGGAACGGATAATCTATCAAAAGATTCCCAAAGCATTATAGGCCCTAGCACAGGGCGAAGGGCCTATAATTTTTTTAATGGGAATGGGTAAAAAAAAGAAGAAAAGATTTTTAATCATTAAGATAAATTAAGGAATATGTTTTTAGAAATAAACCCACTAGTGTTACCAGATATCGGATTGGTATTCTGGAATACGGTTGCCTTTGTTGGACTACTTGTGGTACTAGGCAAGTTTGCTTGGAAGCCAATGTTAAAAGCAATTAGTGATCGTGAGCAAGGCATTGAAGATTCTTTAGCTAAGGCGGATAAGATGAAAGCAGATATTACTGCTATGCAAAATGAAAATGAAGCATTATTAGCAAAGGCGCGTGAAGAAAGAGCTACTTTGATCAAAGAAGCAAAAGAGGCATCTGAAAAAATGATCGCTGATGCAAAAGATAAAGCGAAGTCAGAATATGAGCGTATTGTAGCAGATGCACAAGTTGCTATTACACAACAAAAAAATGCAGCCCTTACTGAAGTGAAGAATCAAGTGGGTTCATTAGTCGTTGATGTTGCAGAAAAAGTATTAAGACGTGAGCTTTCAAACAAAGCAGAACAAGAAACGTATATTAAACAACTAGCTGACGGAGTTAAATTAAATTAAAAAAAATGCCGAACGCAAGATTAGCAGGTAGATATGCAAAAAGCATCCTTGATTTAGCCATCGAACAAGGTCAGTTGGAAGCGGTGTATGCAGATATGAAATACCTACAAGCAGTTTGTAATGCAAGCAGCGATTTTGTAAGCATGTTGCGTAGCCCGATTATAAAAGCAGATCAAAAAAATAGCATCTTGAGCGCTGTTTTAAAAAATAATGTAGGCGTATTAACAAATTCATTTATTGTTTTATTGGTAAAGAAGGGCAGAGAAAGTGATTTGCATGAAATTGCAAATACCTTTATTGAACAATACAATGGAATGAAGGGGATACATCAGGTTACTTTAACAACTGCAGTTGAAATAAGTGCTGATATGAAAAATTCAATTGAGCAAAAAGTGAAATCTGATAATTCATTTGCATCAGTTGAGTTGACCACTAAAACAGACGAAAGTTTGATTGGCGGTTTTGTACTTGAGTTTAATAATAATTTATTAGATGCAAGTATCTCAAGAGATTTGAAAGACATAAAAAAACAATTTTTAAAAAACGAGTTCGTAGGAAAAATATAATTATACAAAAAAAATAATCGTTATGGTGGACATTAAACCCGATGAAATTTCAGCAATTCTTAGACAGCAACTAAGCAATTTCAATGCCTCAGCTGACTTAGAGGAAGTGGGAACTGTATTACAAGTAGGTGATGGTATTGCCCGTGTATATGGTTTGAATGGTGTAAGAAGTGGTGAATTAGTGGTATTTGAAAATGGAACTAAAGCAATTGCCCTTAACCTTGAGGAAGATAATGTGGGTGTGGTATTGATGGGTGACAGTAAAGGAATCAAGGAAGGAAATAAAGTAAAAAGAACAGGTCAAATCGCTTCTATTAAAGTAGGGGAAGGTTTAGTAGGCCGTGTTATTAATACATTAGGAGAGCCCATTGATGGTAAAGGTCCTATTAAAGGTGAATTGTATGAAATGCCACTAGAGCGTAAAGCACCAGGGGTAATTTTCCGTGAGCCAGTAAAGGAACCGTTACAAACAGGTATCAAAGCAATTGATGCGATGATTCCAATTGGTCGTGGACAAAGAGAGTTAGTGATTGGTGATCGTCAAACAGGTAAAACTGCAATTTGTGTGGACACGATTATTAACCAAAAAGAATTTTTTGATGCGGGAAAACCAGTGTACTGTATCTATGTAGCGATTGGACAAAAAGCATCTACTATTGCGGGTGTAATGAAAACATTAGAAGACAATGGTGCGATGGCTTATACCATTATCGTTGCAGCTCCTGCAGCTGATCCAGCACCATTACAATTCTATGCGCCATTTGCAGGTGCAGCGATTGGAGAATTTTTCCGTGATACAGGTCGTCCAGCATTGATTGTTTATGATGATTTATCAAAACAAGCGGTGGCTTATCGTGAGGTATCTTTATTATTACGTCGCCCGCCAGGACGTGAAGCATATCCAGGTGATGTATTCTATTTGCATAGTCGTTTATTAGAGCGTGCTGCAAAAGTTATTGCGAATGACGATGTTGCTAAGAATATGAATGATTTACCGGATTCAATTAAGCATTTGGTAAAAGGTGGTGGTTCATTAACTGCATTGCCAATCATTGAAACACAAGCAGGTGACGTATCTGCTTATATTCCAACAAACGTAATTTCAATTACTGATGGTCAAATATTCTTAGAGGGTAACTTATTTAACGCAGGTATTCGTCCAGCGATTAACGTAGGTATCTCTGTAAGTCGTGTGGGTGGTAATGCACAGATTAAGTCAATGAAAAAAGTATCTGGTACTTTAAAATTAGACCAAGCTTTATACAGAGAGTTGGAAGCATTCTCTAAGTTTGGTGGTGATTTGGATGCGGCTACTAAATCGGTAATTGACAAAGGAGCTAGAAACGTGGAAATTTTAAAGCAAGCGCAATACACACCGTTCTCCGTTGAAAAACAAGTAGCCATTATTTACTTAGGTACGAATGGTTTATTGAGAGAGGTTGCAGTACGTAAGGTAAAAGAATTTGAAGCACATTTCTTACTAGAAATGACCAATAAATTACCAAATGTATTGGCTGAGTTTAAAAAAGGAAATTTACCAGAAGATGGATTAAAGCAAATGGTAGATTTAGCGAATAGCATTATTCCGCAATACAAATAGTATTCATTAATATTAAATTGATACAAAACCCTGAACTATGTTTGGGGTTTTTTGTTATTATGTTATGTCTGTAATTAAAGTACAAAATATAAGTAAGCATTTTGGCAGCTTAAAAGCGGTGGACGACCTAAGCTTTGAAGTGCAAGCGGGCCAGGTATTTGGCTTTTTAGGCCAAAATGGTTCAGGTAAAAGTACCACCATACGTATGTTGTTGTCCTTAATCCACCCAACAAGTGGCCAAATTGAAATTTTTGGAAAGCGTATCGAAAAAGACAGGGAAGCAATTTTAGAACAAGTGGGTGCGATTATTGAAAGGCCCGATTTATATCCCTATTTAAGTGCTAGGGAACATTTGGAATTATTTGCAAAAGTACGAAAGCAAAAAATTGGTGAAGCGGACATTAATGCCACGCTTGAAAAAGTAGGCTTGGCCCATCGGGCGAAGGATAAAGTGCAAACTTTTTCATTGGGTATGAAACAGCGCTTAGGTATTGGTATAGCATTAGTACATAATCCTTCCTTAATTATTTTGGATGAGCCTACCAATGGATTGGATCCGCAGGGGATTGCAGATATCAGACAATTAATTCAATACCTAGCTAAGGAAGAAGGAAAAACGGTATTGGTATCCTCGCATTTGCTTTCAGAAATTGAGCAAGTGGCGCATCAAATATTAATCATTCACCAAGGTAAAAAAATGGTGGAAGGGGTGACCAAGGAATTGTTAGATCCTGAAAAAAGAATTGTACAGATAAAAACCACCGATGATGCAAATGCTTTGAAAGTCATTGCTGCGGGTAGGTTTAGTAATTATTTATTACCTCGCGGTGAAGGTGTTTATTTAAAAATACCCACCCGTGAAATTCCATTGCTGAATGAATCATTGGTAAAAGCAGATGTTGCGCTACTTGGTATTGAAACAAAGAACTCCTTAGAAGATTATTTTTTACAAATCACTTCAAACGCTTAATTATGTGGTCGCTGATCAAAGTTGAATTGTATAAAATATTTAGCCGTCCAAGGACGTACATTGCATTTGGCGCTATTGCTGCTCTAATAGTGGTGATACAATTGGGGTTAAAAATAGATGGTGATTCCTATGCTTCCTTTTTAATGAAGGATATTAATGATACTTTAACGGTAGATGGTAAAGTATTGAATGGCTATTTGATTTGTTATATATTATTACAATTATTATTGGTACATGTGCCCTTGTTAGTGGCTTTGATAGCGGCGGATATGATTTCGGGGGAGGCTAACTTAGGTACACTTCGATTATTATTCACAACGCCGTATAGTCGCACACGCTGGGTGTTGGCAAAATTTATCGCTGCTAGTATTTACACCATTTTACTTTTAATATGGTTGGCATTTCTAGCATTATTTGTTAGCATGTGGATATTTGGTACGGATGATTTATTTTTAATGAAATCAAATTATGTGGTACTGATTGAACAAAATGATGTGCTGTGGCGCTATGTGGGTGCTTTTGTATTTGCGAGTTTTGCCTTATTAACAGTGACAAGTTTGGGTTTTTTATTGTCGAGTTTGTCGAGTAATTCAATTGGTCCAATTGTGGGCACCATGAGTGCTATTGTTTTTTTTACCATTTTGAGTACTTTGAATATCCCCTTGTTCACCATCGTTAAGCCTTATTTGTTTACGACGCATATGAATAATTGGAAGGAGTTTTTTGATATTCAGGTGAACGCCAATAATGAAGCGATCACAGGAAGTATTTTAAACATCCCAAAAATTAAAACATCTTTAGTGGTATTGACATTGCATATTATTTTATTTGTAAGCGCCTCTATCCTCATTATTAAGAAAAAAGATATCCTTAGCTAATATTTACAATGAAAAAATTTACCACCTATTTATTCGGGATTGCTATTTTGTTTTCGAGCTTGATTTCTGGTTTAAGCGCAAGTGCGCAAGTCGATCCCTTAATTGAAAAAGTAGCACAAAAATTAGCCTTGGTCAATGATTACGTGGCTGAGGGTACTATGAAAACTGATGTTTCATTTATAAAGGCCTCACTCGGTAAGGTAAAGGTATATTTCAAAAAACCCAATTTGCTCAAAGTGAAAAAAGAAGGTGGTATTTCTTTATTGCCAAGAGGTGGCGTTTCCTTAACCATTAATACACTCTTAAATACGAAAGGGTACACTTCCATACCAGTGGGAACGCAGTTGCTCAATGGAAAAAAGGTAACTGTCATAAAATTAATTCCGAATGATGATAATTTGGATTGGGTAATTTCTACTTTATGGATTGACCCAGTAGAGGCGCTGGTTTACAAAACTGCGACCACCACTAAGGAAAATGGCAGTTATGAAATTACGATGCAATATGGCGCCTATGCACAACAAGGGTTAGCGAGTAAAATAATTTTTAGTTTTAACACCAAAGATTATAAATTGCCAAATGGTATTACTTTAGAGTTTGGAGATGAAGACCCTGCAAGTAAACAAAAGATGCTAAAAAACAAAAAAGGAACCATTGAAATAACGTATAACAAGTATACCATTAACAAGGGCATACCTAATAATATATTTTAAAAATGCGCCGAATATTTTTATTATTATCTTTTTGCTATTTATTCAATGAAGGTAAATCGCAGTCAAGTAGTTTTACTAAAAATTTAGAAGCTGCCGTCCTTTTACTTGATAAATGTCATACCCGAGATCAATATAGTGCTGCTTTTGCAAAAATGGAGGAATTGCACAAGCAAGATCCATCCGCTTGGTTACCTACCTATTATGCTAGCATTATAAAAGCAAGAATGGCAATGAAAAAAATGGGTGATTCCGATCAGCTTGCCAATGAAGCTATTCAATGGTTAACGATTACTAAGGCAAAACATAACAGTGATGAGGTGTTATGTTTGGAGAGTATCGTGTATACTTCAAAAATGGCGGTTAATCCTATTTTTAGATGGAAGGTGTATGAATCAAGAATAAAGAAACCATTAGAACAGGCAATCGCTTTAAATAAAAATAATCCAAGACCCTATATTTTAAAGGCCAACCTGCAATATAAAATGCCTATTTTATTTGGAGGGGGTTGTAATTCAGCAAGGCCCATTGCGCAAAAAGCAAAACTTGCATTTGATCAACTCAAAACTGATTTTACAGTAATGCCACACTGGGGAAAACCCATCTTAGAAGATTTAATTAAGGCTTGTCCTTTGTAGAAAAGACCTTATTGATTTCGTAGCGTATTTATCATTAATCCATTCCCTCCAAAGTCTCATCTTTAGCACCAGCAAACATACGGGCGCTAATTTTTTTCATTGGATTTAAGCGCATATCTCTATAGCCTTGGCGTGCGTGTAAAATTCTGATACACTCAAATATACTTGCTGTAAAGGAGCCTGCATCGGCCTTATTTTTACCTGCAATATCAAAAGCAGTGCCATGATCGGGACTAGTTCTTACGATGGGTAATCCTGCAGTAAAATTAACGCCTTCTCCAAATGCCAATGATTTAAATGGAATTAAACCTTGGTCATGGTACATCGCTAATACGCCATCAAATTTTTCATGTTGGCCTCTTGCAAAAAATGCATCAGCAGAGTAAGGACCATATACCAACATTTGTTGTTTACTTTCTTTAATCGCAGGTTTAATAATTTCAATTTCCTCTTTACCAATTAATCCTTCATCACCTGCGTGTGGATTTAATGCTAATACTGCAATGCGCGGTGCGTCAATACCAAAATCCTTTTTCAAACTACTATTTAAAATAGTGAGCTTTTGTTTGATTTTTTCCTTGGTAATATATTTACCCACTTCTTGAATGGTTACATGTTCGGTGACCAATGCCATTCTTAAATTATCGGCAACTAGTAACATTAAATTTTCAGTGTTCCCAAATGCATGTTGCAAATAAGGAGTATGTCCACTAAAATTAAAACTAGGGGATTGAATATTTTTTTTGTGAATAGGAGCGGTGACCAATCCATCAATATGATTATTTTTTAAAGCAGCTACGGCAGCTTCTAAGGATATGAGTGCATACTTGCCGCCTATTTCTGTAGATTCCCCTGGGGTAATAGCTACTTCTTCCTCCCAGCAATTCAATACATTGACTTGCTTTGGATTTAGCTTTGAAAAATCATTAATGGAAGCATAATTAATGGCATATTCGGGTAATCCCTTTTTATAAAAATTTAAGCATTTGTTGTTGGCAAATATTACAGGAACCATAAAGTCCAATAGGCGACTATCAGACAATGATTTTATGATTAATTCGATACCAATACCATTTAAATCGCCACAAGTAAAGCCTATAATTGGTTTTTTGATTTCCGGGGTCATATCCATTTGATTAGGCTGTAAAAGTACGCACAAAAACCTAACTTTGCTTCATGCAGTACACGCTAAAAAAATCATTGGGTCAGCACTTTTTAAAGGATGCCTCCATTTGTATTAAAATTAAGGAGGCCTTGCTTGAACAGGAAATTGCCCAATTATTGGAA
>CAJBLA010000084.1 GCA_903953815.1 uncultured Bacteroidota bacterium
ATCTGCCCAAACTTTTCTAGTTGAAAAAGGGTTTAAGGTTATCAATTTAGAAGGAGGTATGAGCAATTGGAAAATGAATGGATTGCCTGTGGATGGAGCAGGTAATGTGCCACAAATGCGCACCACGGATTTCGAAAAAGTAATTGCAACTAACAAAATTGTTTTGGTGGATATTGGCGCTGATTGGTGTCCACCATGTCGAAAAATGTTGCCAGTTTTAGCGGAATTAAAAAAACAACCCGCTAACCCCTTTTATTTTTTAGCAGTGGATGGTGGCAATGATATTGATGTGATGAAAGCATTGAATTCTGAAGGTCTTCCCACTTTTATCATTTTTAAAAATGGTAAAGAAACATGGAGACATCAAGGTATTGTAACATTGGAGGATTTTAATAACGCGTTGAAATAAATATACCTGCAACACGATTAGTTAAGGCAGGTTTCCCACTATTATTTTAGTTTGATTTTAGGATGGTTTTCGATAACCTCTTAAGAAATCAATAATTGGCATGCGTTTTTTTCCTTGCCATTGAATATCCGATAGTCCGATATATCCATCCTTGCATGCAATTTTTGCATATGTTTTTCCATCGGTAACAAAACTTCCAGGTATTTCTGTGGGTGCTCCTTCAATCATCTGTGTTAAAAAAAGTTTTACAATCTTCCCATCAATCTTGGTAATTGCACCTGGGAAAGGGGCTAATCCTCTAATTAAATTATGTATGGATGCGCATGGTTTCTCCCAATCTATTTCACAATCCTTGGTAAAAATTTTTGGTGCATGTTGGAGTACCTCATTGCCCATTACTTGATCTTGTGGTACTGCTTTTATGCTATTGTCAAATAAACCATGCAATGTTTTTACTAATAATTGCGCACCCACTTCCATCATGGTGTCATGTATTTCACCTGCAGTATTGTTAGGCGCAATAGGGATGCGATCCTGTAATAATATGGCGCCCGTGTCAATAGCGTGTTGTAATTGAAATGTGGTGACACCCGTTTCTTTTTCACCATTAATTATAGCCCAATTGATGGGCGCAGCACCCCGGTATTGTGGTAATAATGAGCCATGCACATTTAAGGTGCCCATCGGAGGAAATGACCAAATTTGCTCCGGTAACATTCTAAATGCAACCACTACCTGCAGGTCCGGTTCCCATTGTTTTAATGCTTCAAAAAACTCGAGAGATTTTAATTTTTCAGGTTGTAAAATAGCTAAGTTATGGGCTAGGGCAAACTGTTTTACTGCACTTTGTTGTAGCTGCATGCCTCTGCCTGCTGGCTTATCCGGCGCAGTAACCACACCCACCACATTCATTTTTGCTTGCAATAATGCGTTTAAAGAAGCAACCGCGAATGCCGGGGTACCCATAAAAACAATCCTTGGTTTATTGTCCATGGGGCAAAGTTAGTTTATCTGTCATAATTATGTACTTTTGCGCTTTGCACCCTAGGTGCTTTATTAAAAATAAAACAATATGCAACAAGTAAAAAATGGGGATACCATTCAAGTGCATTATCACGGTACATTGACTAGTGGTGAAACATTTGATTCCTCAACAGGTAGAGCTCCTTTAGAATTTGAAGTAGGCACAGGTATGGTAATTCCAGGATTTGACAGTGGTGTGCTTGGAATGACAGTAGGCGAGAAAAAGACGATACAAATCCCATTTGCGGAGGCGTATGGTCCAAAACAACCTGAAATGATTGTTGAATTCCCTAAATCGCAGTTTCCTGCTGATTTAAATCCAACCATTGGGATGGCTTTGACAATGAATAATGGTCAAGGACAACAATTCCAAGTAACAGTGGTTGAAGTGAAAGAGGAAGTAGTCGTATTAGATGCGAATCATTCTTTGGCAGGACAGGATTTAACCTTTGCTTTAGAATTAGTAAGTATTGATACGCCTTCTAAAATAATTATGCCTTAGTTCCTTAAGATATTTCTTGAACGGCTTTCTTGTTTTCATTCATGGATGCGAACAGAAAGCCTTTTTTTATTGCTTAATTCAAATTATCTTCAAGCTTCATTTTAGTAAATAAAATAGTTTAAAAAGTAGTTATGTTAATTGATCAGTTACCTATTGCGGAACGATTTATGCGGTATGTTCAAATTGATACGCAGAGTGATCCTGATAGTACTAGTTTCCCTTCAACGGACAAGCAAATTAATTTAGCCAAACTATTGGTGGAAGAATTGAATGAGATGGGCATCTTGCAAGTATCGTTAGATGCCTATGGCTATGTGATGGCAACAATTCCTTCCAATACAGCTGCGCAAAAACCAGTGTTGTGTTTTTGTGCACATATGGATACCGCTCCTGATTGTAGTGGCACCGATGTGAAGCCTATTTTACATAAAAATTATAATGGAAAGCCATTGGTGTTGCCCGATGATCATTCACAAATAATTTCAACGGATGCCTATCCTTATTTGAAAAATTTTATCGGCAAGGATATAATAACTGCCTCTGGGAATACTTTGTTAGGTGCAGATGACAAGGCAGGTGTTGCGATCATTATGTCCTTTGCGCATTACCTAATGCAACATCCCGAAATTTTACATGGGACTATTAAATTATTGTTTACACCCGATGAAGAAGTAGGAAGAGGTACTGATTTTTTGGACTTAAAGAAATTAGGTGCCGATTTTGCATACACTTTAGATGGGGGAGAATTAGGTTGTTTTGAAATGGAAACTTTTAGTGCTGATTATTTAACGATGGATATACACGGCGTGATAGCACATCCGGGGGCAGCCAAAGGGGTGATGCAAAATGCCATTAAAATAGCTGGTGAAATTATTGCCGCATTACCTAAGCAGGAGTTATGTCCAGAGCATACCCAACAAAGGGAAGGATTTGTTCACCCGAATCATATTTCAGGAGGTGCAGAAAAAGCAAGATTAGAATTTTTAATTCGTGATCATGACACGCATCAACTAAAAGAACATGTCAATAAATTAAAATCGATTGCCGAACATGTCTTATTGCAAAATCCTGATTTTTCGAAAGCGCATATTACTTATACGATTAAGGAGCAATATAGAAATATGCGAGAGGTCATTGATCTTCATCCCATTTTAGTGGAAAATGCATTAGCTGCTTATAAAAAAGCAGGTGTTTTACCCATTGTTGAACCCATTCGAGGGGGTACGGACGGCAGTAGGTTAAGTTTTTTGGGGCTTCCTGCCCCCAATATATTTACGGGCATGCAAGCCATACATAGCAAGCATGAGTGGATAGGTGTATCTGATATGCAAAAGTCGGTGGAAGTGCTTGTTAATTTGGTGGAAATATTTTAACAAATTGATAGTTATTCACATGCACCCATTTTCAAATAAAACCTTTTAACTTTAAAAAATAAATTGAACGCCATGTTATTCTTGTTACAAGTTGCCGAAAATAAAATATCCTTATTCAGCTTATTGCAAAAAGGGGGGTACATCATGTACCCGTTATATCTTTTATTAGTGATTGCGATTTATGTTTTTTTTGAACGAATGATTGCTATAAAAAAAGCAGGAACCATTGATCCTAAGTTCATGCTTATTATTCGGGATAATATTATTTCTGGTAATTTGGCTGCTGCTAAAACATTGGCAAAAAATACAGATAATCCTGTAGCGAAGATGATTGAAAAAGGAGTCATGCGTATTGGTAAGCCATTAGATGCTATAGAAAAGAGTATGGAAAATGTAGGTAAGCTTGAAATGTATTCCATGGAGCGAAATTTAAATATTTTATCATTGGTGGCAGGAATTGCACCCATGTTTGGGTTCTTAGGAACGATTATAGGCATGGTACAATTGTTTTATGGTATTGCATCCACTGGTGAGTATACTTTAAATACCATTGCAGGCGGTATTTATACAAAAATGATTACGTCGGCTACTGGTTTAATTATTGGTTTGATTGCTTATGTAGGGCATAACTATTTAACAACTCAAATTGACAAAACTGCCAATAAAATGGAAACAGCGAGTGCTGATTTTTTAGATATTTTACAAGAGCCTACTCATTCTTAATCTATCACTTATGAATTTAAAATCTAGATTAAGAAATTCCCCTGAAGTGCATACTGGCGCATTGAATGATATTTTATTTATTTTATTATTGTTCTTTTTGATAGTATCTACTTTAGCAAATCCCAATGTCATTAAAGTATCAAATCCTAAGTCATCCACAGATACCAAGGCCAAACAAACAGTGGTGGTGACCATTGATAAGGAACAAAAATTATTTATTGGTGCTGCGCCTGTTAGCATAGATTCATTGGCTAGCCAATTAAAAATATTTTTAGCAAAGGAAACAGATAAACCTTCGGTGGTGATTAATGGAGATAGTGTTGCAAGTTTAGGCACCACCATTAGAGTCATGCAAATTATAAAGCAATTAGGGGCAACGCCTGTAATCGCCGTTGATCCTTCTCGTTAATTATACCCCTTGTTTTGGTTTTAAGCTTGCGCGAATCATTCGATCTTTTCCAAACATGTCTTTTCTTAATTCTGCATGATAGCCCATTTCCTCAAATAAGGATTGGATGGCTTTGCCTTGGTCATAATGCATTTCAAAAAATAATTGTCCATTGGGGTTTAGGCATTGCTTACCCAATCTTGCGATAATTCTATAAAAAATTAAAGGGTCTTCGTTAGTTACAAATAACGCGAGTGCGGGTTCGTAATTTTTTACTTGCACTTGCATATTTACTTTTTCATTAAATGGTATATAGGGTGGGTTGCTCACTATAATATCATAATTGCTTGGCATGGAAGCCGACATTAAAATATCCTGTTGCAGCCATTCAATAGTTGCATTTAATTGTGTTGCATTTAATTTAGCTACTGCTAATGCGCCTTCGCTAATATCTAATCCAGTAATGGTGCAATTGGGTAATGCAGTTTTTAATGCAATGGGGATGCAACCGGAGCCTGTTCCAATATCAATGATATTTAAAGGCTTATTAATAATTTCTGCATATTCAAGGACCCATTCTACTAACTCTTCAGTTTCAGGGCGTGGTATTAATACCTGCTCGTTAACTATATATTCTTTACCCATGAACCAAGCTTTACCTAAGATATATTGTATGGGTTTCCCTTTGGCTAATTCTTCCCCATATTTCTTCAGCTCATTTACTTGTACTTCGCTTAACTGATCGTTTTTATGAATGACTTGTTGTAGTTGATTATTTCCAGTAACATGTTCAAATAACATGGACAGTAAACTGTTTAGTTCAATGGCGTCAAATTGATCCGCTAGTTGCGCTTTTAATGCTTGTTTGCTTTCTAGTAAAGTCATACTGCAATGTTACTAATGATTACGCATTATGAACTAGCTTTACATCAATTAATTATAAATACTATTTATTTACTGCATGAGCCCCTTTCATTATAATACCATCGAGCAAACGGCCATGGCTGAATTTAAGGATCGGGGCAGCAGATTTATTGCTTATGCTTATCCAGCACATAGTATTGATCAGTGTAAAAAAATAGTCGCGCAATTAAAAAAAGAACACCCCAAAGCAGTGCATCATTGCTTTGCCTATCGCCTAGGTGTTGATGGCGTTACCTTTAGGGTAAGTGATGATGGCGAGCCTTCTGGAACTGCTGGTCGTCCAATTTTGGGACAAATGGATAGCAAGGAATTAACCAATATTCTAGTGGTGGTGGTTCGTTATTTTGGCGGTAGTTTATTAGGCGTTCCTGGTTTGATCCATGCTTATAAAACGGCCACTTCATTGGCTTTGCAGTTAACCCCACAAATTCAAAAAGCAGTGGAGTTGAACTATGAAATTAATTTTGATTACCATCAAATAAATGAAGTGATGATGATTTTAAAACAATACAATTGTTCTGTGGTTTCACAATCAGCGCAATTATTTGTTTCTTTAAAAGTCGGTATTCCTACATTACGATTGGATGAAGTCATGAACAAGTTAAATGAGCTAAAAGGCGTAAGTTATTCCACCACCTTAGTTGTTTAACACTAATTATATAATGTTATTTATTACCTAAGTTGGTTTAAGCTAGCCGTTCGAGTGAGAACTTAATATTTGTAAAATCCTTCTCCTGTTTTGACGCCTAATTTTCCCTCGGCAACTTTTTGTACTAATAAAGCTGCAGGCGCATATTTTGAATTGTTCAATCCTTTTTCCATGATCTCTAAAATATTTTTACAAACATCTAGCCCAATGTAATCGGCTAATTGCAAGGGCCCCATGGGGTGGGCCATACCTAATTTCATTATTTGATCAATGGTGCTAGCGTCGCTGACACCCTCCGACAAAGCAATAATTGCTTCGTTAATCATTGGCATCAAAATTCGATTTGCGATAAAGCCAGGGAAATCGTTTACAACGCAAGGTATTTTACCTAATTGTTCCGTTAAGGATACAATAATTTTAGTGACCGAAGGATCCGTTTCCTTGCTATTGATTACTTCCACTAATTTCATCACGGGTACCGGATTCATAAAATGCATTCCTATAACATAGGTAGGTCTTTGTGTAGCTGCGGCTAGTTCACCAATTGAGATACTCGATGTGTTTGTAGCTAATATGCAATTAGGTTTTGCATATTTATCCATGGCTGCGAATATCTTTTTTTTAACAACACTATTTTCGGTGGCGGCTTCAATAATTAAATCAGCATCTCCAATACCTGTATTTAAATCAGTATAAGTGGTTATATAGGAAATAAGGGTTTCTTTGCTAGTAGCGGTAAGGGTTCCTTTGGCAATTTGTCGATCTGCATTTTTTTCGATGGTGCTGATGGCTTTGTCTAACGCTGATTGATCGGTGTCAATTAAGTGTACAAAAAAATGGTGTTGTGCAAATACATGTGCAATACCATTTCCCATGGTTCCTGCGCCAATGACTGCAATCATTTTCATGTATTATTTTTTTCTTGATTTATAATCACCCCTTTTCCATGAGTTGATGAAACTTTTCCAAGCCACAGGATTTAAAATATTCATTGGCGGTAATTGACCTGAATAATAATATTTTGATGCCTGTTGGTTGAGCGATGCGCCAACTGCTTCCTTTCCATCAAAAGGTAAACTAGATAAGATGATTCTTTTTTGACTTGCGCTTGTATTTTTTCTAGCCGTTTCGTATAAGTCGTCGTCGATTTTTGCATTCACAAAATCACGTTCAAATTGAGCTCTGGTAGGGCGCGGTTTTAAAATAGTGGCAGGTAAAAAATTAGTGTCATTGATCATTAATTGAATCACACTATATTGGTTGCCTTCTAAATTTTCGGGGATGCTGATAGTTCTGTTTTTAAATCCAATACAAGAGAAGGTGATATTTTCTCCCTTATTAACTGCAATCGAAAATACCCCATCGTTATTGGTGATGGTGCCTCTTCCTTTTTTATTTACAACCACACTTGCGAATGGGATGGCTTTTAAACTATCTGCAGTCATCACCACCCCATACAATTGTACGACCGAATCACGATAAATATCGGGCGCTGTAGTTTGCGCAAAATTGGTAAATGGCGTTAATGCAAAAACGATTAAAAATGTAAATAGGTGACCTTGTCGCATGTGGTGCAAAATTAAGGGGCAATCCTTAAAAAACCGCAGCATTTTTTAGGATCAAAATGGCCTGTTTTTAATATAAAAATGGATAATCCTCCAATTAAAACTGTAAAATAAGCCTATTGAGACTTAACTTTGCATGTCGCTATTTTTTTAACAAAAACTTTCAAAATGACAGTGGATTTGATACTAAAAGCATTAAGTAATGTGCAGGAGCCGGATTTGGGTAAGGACTTGGTTACTTTAAATATGATTACCGATTTAGTAGTGGATGGAGATCATGTAAGTTTTACCATTGTATTAACTACACCAGCATGTCCAATGAAGGATTTGATGAAAAATGCTTGTGAAAATGCAATTAAATTATTGGTCAACAAGCAGGCAATTGTTACCGTGAACTTTACTTCAAATACAACCAGTAGAAGACAGGATGAAAAATCGGTTTTAGCGCAAGTGAAAAATATTATCGCGGTAGTTAGTGGTAAGGGGGGTGTGGGTAAAAGCACGGTTTCTGCAAATTTAGCATTAGCATTAGCAGAAGGTGGTGCAAAAGTTGGATTAATGGATGCGGATATATATGGTCCAAGCGTACCTATTATGTTTGGTGTACGTGGACAACGCCCATTGATGAAAGATGATAATGGGAAAGGAATTATTTTGCCTTTGGAAAAATTTGGTATTCGTTTAATGAGTATCGGTTTATTAGTCGATGAAAAAGATGCGGTGGTTTGGAGAGGTCCAATGGCAAGCAGTGCTATACGCCAATTTATCACTGATGTGGATTGGGGAGAGTTAGATTATTTAGTGATTGATATGCCTCCTGGGACAGGTGATATACATTTAACAATTATGCAAACGGTACCTGTTACAGGAGTAGTGATTGTGACTACACCACAAACTGTTGCACTCGCAGATGCTAAAAAAGCAATCGCGATGTTTGGCCAAGCAAATATTAAAGTGCCGATCATTGGGTTGGTTGAAAATATGGCTTACTTTACCCCTGAAGAATTACCGAATAATAAATATTATTTATTTGGAAAAGAAGGTGGTCGCAACTTAGCGGATGAATATGATTTGCCATTCCTTGGTCAAATACCATTGGTGCAATCTATAAGAGAAGGGGGAGATGAAGGCGTTCCAGCGATGGTTGGGAAGGATGAAATTTCTAAAAATGCATTGCGGACCGTAGTTTCACAAGCGGTGCGACAAATTGCCATTCGAAATGCGAATCTTCCTAAAACACAAACCATTAATGTTGAATAATGGCTAATCAAAAAATAATTATTGCAATTGATGGTTTTTCCTCCTGTGGTAAAAGCACGTTGGCAAAAGCCATGGCAAAAAATTTGGAATATGTTTTTATAGATACCGGGGCCATGTATCGTGCAGTTGCTCTATTTTTTTTAAGAGCAGGAATTGATTTTGGCAACACTTCGGACATTGCAGCTGCCTTAAATAAAATCACCCTTCAATTCAAATACAACCCTGCAACTTTGCAGAGTGATATGTATTTAAATGAGGAGAATGTAGAACAAGAAATTCGGGAGATGCGGGTAAGCCAAAAAGTAAGTGAAGTGGCTGCCATTGCCCTTGTTCGAGATTTTGCTGTGGCACAGCAGCAAGCCATGGGCAAATCAAAAGGTATTGTCATGGATGGGCGAGATATTGGAACGGTTGTTTTTCCGAAAGCAGAATTAAAAATATTTGTTACTGCCAGTCCTGATATTAGAGTGCAAAGAAGATTTTTAGAATTAAGTGCAAAAAATCCGGCTATTACGGTTGAAGAAATTGCAGAAAATTTGCAACACCGTGATTTGATTGATACCACCCGGGAACACAGCCCTTTGAAACAAGCGGAGGATGCTTTGGTTTTGGACAATTCAAATATGAGTAGAGAAGCGCAGCTGACCATTGCATTACAATGGGCGCAAGAGCGCATCAGTCAAGTCAATAATAAATAATTTATTTATCTTAATTGATCCATTTTGCTTCTAATGCATTTAAAGCATCTGAAACATGGTAATAGTCGGCTATTTGTCGAATAACCGCTTCCACTACCGTATCGGGGCAGCTAGCACCACTAGTCATTAATATCGTAGTAGGTTTTTGTGTTGGCAAATAATGATTAATGATCGTTTGTTCTTTGTTTCTCCAATTGGTATTTAGTAGGGAGGTAGCATCAATGAGCTTTTCGGGACCATCAATAAAGTAAGTGGTTAATTTATTTTCACAAAGCTCCACCAAATGTGAGCTGTTGCTACTATTTTTTCCGCCCATGACAATAGCGATATCTGCAGGAATTTCTAATAAGCTATTGACTGCAGTTTGATTATCATTGGTGGCGTAACATAAAGTGTCACGAGTATCTGCAAAGTGAACGGGTAATTCAGAATCGCCGAATTTGTTAACCATCACAGTTTTTAAATAGTCCGAAATGGCTTGGGTATCTGTAGCCAATTGTGTGGTTTGATTTACCACTCCAATTTTTTCTAAGTCAGTAGCGGGGTTAAAATTTTCAGAATATTTTCCGTTGAAATAAGAATAAAAATGGGATACAGGTAATTCGCCAGAAATAATTTTTCCTAATTCAATGGTATCTTCCATATCATTCACAATCAAGGTAGGGCTATTCGCGGCCGCATGAGAAAAAGTGGCTCTTGTTTCTTCATGCTTAGGCTTTCCATGAATAATTATAGAATATCCTTTTTTTGAAATTTGAGCACTTCTGTTCCAAACTTTTTCAACAAATGGACAAGTGGTATTATATTGTTGCACTTCAATACCAATGGCATTTAATTTTTTTTCCATGTCAATGGTCGTTCCAAAGGCAGGAATAATTACTATGTCTTCCTTAGTTAATGATGCCAATGGAATTAATTCTTTGCCATTGGTGTCTTGTAAAAATTGTACGCCTTTTTGAAGTAAATCTGCATTTACTTGTGGGTTGTGAATCATTTCACTTAATAAAAAAATTCTTTTTCCTTGATTGGATTCAATGGTTCTGTAAGCAATTTCAATCGCATTTTCAACACCATAACAAAACCCAAAGTGGCGCGCTAAATAGATCTTCAAATTACCTAAATCAAGTAAAGTAGGTTGCGTGTCTTTTTTAAGTTTATCTTCTTCCTTTCTTTTTTCTTTAATTGCAGAAATCAGGGAGCTGCGATATCCTAATGGGACCTCAAAATGCTTCATTTTATTACTTTTATTCTATTACAAAGACAAAAGTACATTGTTCCCCTCTTTTTACCCTATTTTTTAGCTAAAGCCTATCTAAAAAGTGACATACTCCTTTTCCCCGCTTATCTTTGCGCCATGCATTATGTATCAGTAGAAGGATTGACCAAAAGTTATGGAATTACCCCCCTTTTTAAGGGCATTAGTTTTAATATCAATGAAGGTGACCGCATTGCCTTAATTGCTCGAAATGGAGTGGGGAAAAGCACATTATTACGCATTTTATCGGGCAAAGAACATCCTGATGCAGGCACTTGTAAAATACATAAGGATGTACACTTGGTAATGTTTGAACAGGAGCCACAGTTTATAGAATCAGCTACGGTTACACAAAACTTATTTAATCAGGAACATCCTACCATGAAGGCAATAAGTAATTATGAGATGGCTATGGAAACGGAGGATGAGGATTTAATTACCAATGCGATTATGGAGATGGAGGAGAATAATGCATGGGATTTTGAATCCAAAGTAAAAACTATTTTAACGCAATTAAATATTCACCATTTAGAGCAACCAGTATCAAAATTAAGTGGCGGGCAGCGTAAGCGCGTTTCATTGGCAAAAACATTAATACAAATTGGCTTTGAGCCTAAGCATGTTTTATTGTTAATGGATGAGCCTACGAATCATTTGGATTTAAATATGATTGAGTGGTTGGAGAATTATTTGGAGCAGGAAAAAGTGACTTTATTATTGGTTTCGCATGATCGTTATTTTTTAGAGGCAGTGACAGATGAGATTTGGGAATTAGAGCGTGAGAAATTATATAGTTACAAAGGGGATTACGAAAATTATTTAGAAAAAAAAGCAGCAAGAATTGAATCTGAATTAGCCAGTATTGACAAAGCAAAAAACACATTCAGAAAGGAATTGGAGTGGATGCGCAAACAGCCCAAAGCTAGAACGACGAAAAGCAAAAGCAGGCAAGATAATTTTTACGAAGTAGAAGCAAAGGCCAAACAAAAAATTGATGATACTAATTTGCAATTAGATATGAAAATGACCCGATTGGGGGGCAAAATTATTGAAGCGAAGAAAGTATACAAATCATATGGTGAGTTAATCGTATTGAAAGGCTTTGATTATACATTTAGCAAAGGGGAGCGTATTGGTATTGTTGGTAAGAATGGCGTTGGTAAATCAACCTTTTTACAAATTTTACAAGGCATTACGCAGCCAGATAGTGGTAAAATTAATGTGGGGGATACCATTGTATTTGGACACTTTTCACAGGAGGGCTTGGTGTATAAAAAAGATATGCGGGTGATTGAGTACTTAAAAACATTCGCAGAGCAATTCCCGCTAGCAAGTGGAGGCTCATTAAGTGCTGCGCAATTTTTAGAGTTATTTTTATTTACACCAGATAAACAATACACTTATTTAAGTGCATTAAGTGGTGGAGAAAAGAAGCGATTGCAATTATTGACCATACTTTTTAAAAATCCTAATTTTTTAATTCTAGATGAGCCTACTAACGATTTAGATTTACCTACACTTGCGGTTCTTGAGCAATTCTTGATTGATTTTGCGGGCTGTGTATTACTCGTATCGCATGATCGTTATTTTATGGATAAATTAGTAGATCACTTATTTATTTTTGAAGGAGATGGGGTGATTAGGGATTATCCTGGTAATTATACACAATACCGTATCCTTGAAAAGTCAAATCAAAGCTTAGCATCTCTGAGTTCAGATATCACATCGACTAAGGAATTTGATACTAAGAAAGTAGCACCCGACAACGGAACACCAACGACAACGGTAGTCAATAAAAAAGCAACAGAGAAAATGACTTTTAAGGAAAAGCATGAACTGGATACACTTAATAAAACGATGCCTGAGTTGGAAAGTAAAAAGCAGGTACTTACTAATCAATTAAACGAGCCAAATCTTGATTACAATGAAATTATCAAGTTAAGTGAGCAATTGGGGGCTTTAAATAATGAATTAGAGGCCGCTGAATTAAGGTGGCTTGAACTATCTGAAAAGCAACAGGCGTAAGCAATTAATCAATTTTATTTCTAAAAGGCGTATGCCTCAAATTTTCTTGCCTACATTTTTTGAGGCATAAGAATTCATGTGTCAATATTTTATAATACTACTTTGGTTTAAGAAAGAAGTCGATAAATATTTTATCAGGCATTTCATCATTAAACTTAAAGCTTATGAAACCTATTGAGCGCATTGCCATGTATCTAAAATTTAGAAACATTAATCCGTATTCGTTTGAAAAGAAAATTAAATTATCCAATGGTTATTTTTCAAAACAACTTAGGCATCTAGGTTCTGTAGGTTCGGATATATTAATTAAAGTACATGAGCATTATCCCGACTTGAATATATTATGGGTATTAATTGGCGAGGGCCAAATGATTTGTGAAGACTGGGTGGGAGATCAAGGACAAGCAGGTCAATTTAGCTCGAACTATTTGATGGAGAATGGGAAGTTAAAAGTTTTAGAAGAAGATCTTGAAAAAATGCAATTCGTATTAAAGGATAAAGAAAAAATTATTTCCCTATATGAGTTTATGTTAAATAATAATACGCTTTCTACAACTATTGCTGATACCGCTATAAGTAATGGTTAAATAATAAAGCCTTCCTCGTAAAAACTTGAGGAAGGCTTTATTATTGTATGCGGTCTGTGAATCTTATTTACTTACTAAGCATAGGATGCAACGGGTTCGCAAGTGCAAACTAAATTTCTGTCCCCATGGGTATTGTTTACCCTTGCTACGGTTGGCCAAAACTTATTATGTTGCACATAATATAATGGGAAGGCTGCCTGCTGACGGGTATATTTATGATTCCATTCATCAGCACAAATTACTTTTTGTGTATGCGGTGCATTTTTTAATGGATTATCAGATTTATCTAGTTCGCCATTTTCAATCGCTTTAATTTCTTCATGAATGGCAATAAGTGCATCACAGAAACGATCCAATTCTGCTTTGTCTTCACTTTCTGTAGGTTCAATCATAATAGTACCAGCTACTGGGAAACTCATAGTTGGTGCATGAAATCCATAATCAATTAAGCGCTTTGCGACATCTTCCGCTTCAATACCAGCAGTTGCTTTAAATGGACGTAAGTCAATAATGAATTCATGGGCACAAGTACCATTTTTGCCGGCATATAAGATGGTATAATTTTTTTCCAATCTCGCCTTCATATAATTCGCATTTAAAATGGCATAGGCAGTGGATAATGCTAATCCTTCGGCACCTAACATTTTAATATATGCGTAACTAATTAATAAAATACTTGCCGAACCTAATGGTGCTGCGCTCACTGCGTTCGCGCCATTACCATAATGTGCGTGACCTGGTAAAAATGGTGCTAATTTATCGTTCACACAAATAGGGCCCATGCCAGGTCCACCACCACCATGTGGAATAGCGAATGTTTTATGTAAGTTTAAATGACAAACATCTGCGCCAATATTTCCAGGGCTTGTCAATCCAACTTGTGCATTCATATTTGCACCATCCATATATACCAATCCACCTAGTTCATGTATTAAATTACAAATGTCAATAATGGTTTCTTCAAATACACCATGCGTTGATGGATAAGTCACCATTAAAGCGCCTAATGCATCTTTATGTAATAGGGCTTTTTCCTTTAAATCATTCATGTCAATATCTCCAGCGGCATCACAATTAACCACCACTACTTTAAATCCGGCCATCACCGCACTAGCAGGGTTGGTGCCATGTGCACTGATTGGAATTAATACAATATTGCGATGTGCTTGTTGGTGATGTTGGTGATAGCTGCGAATAGTTAATAAACCAGCATATTCTCCTTGTGCACCACTATTGGGTTGTAAACTACATGCAGTGAAGCCTGTAGTTTGGCACAAGTAGGCACTTAATTCATTCGCCATCTCTTGGTAACCGATTGTTTGATGACTAGGTGCAAATGGGTGCATGGTACTGAATGCTGGCCAGCTTACTGGAATCATTTCAGTAGCCGCATTTAATTTCATCGTACAACTACCCAAACTAATCATGCTTGTATTTAAGGACAGATCTTTATTTTCTAATTGTTTGATATAACGCATCATCTGCGTTTCACTATGGTGAATATTAAATACTGGATGTTGTAAATAACTTGAACTGCGCACTAATTGCGATGGCACTTTTTCATTTTTTACCCCTGCATTGGTTGCAGTTGATTTTTTCCCAGTTAATTTTTCAAACAAGGCAACTACTTCTTGTATATGTGCATTGGATATTGTTTCGTCAATAGTAATGCTAACAGTTCCGTCGATAAAATAGTTGAAATTGATATTTTTATCGTTGGCTAATTTTTTCAATGCACTACTATCAAATCCATGAAGATGCAAAGTGTCAAAATAAAATTCATTGGCTTGTTGTATACCTAAAGAAGCTAGTTGTTGCTCCAGGTTTTGTGCTAAAGCATGAATTTTTGTTGCTATTTTTTTCAAACCTTGTGGCCCATGATAAACGGCATACATCACGGCCATGTTGGCAAGTAATGCTTGGGCGGTACAAATATTTGAAGTTGCTTTTTCTCTTTTTATATGCTGCTCCCGCGTTTGTAAAGCCATGCGGAGCGCCCTATTGCCTTGTGCATCCACGCTTACCCCAATTAATCTGCCGGGCATACCACGTTTGAATTCATCTTTTGTAGCAAAATAAGCTGCATGTGGTCCACCAAATCCCATCGGAACACCAAAGCGTTGGGTATTACCTACGGCAACATCTGCGTTTAATTCACCCGGGCTTTTTAATAAGGTTAATGCTAAAATATCAGCCACTAAAATCACCAAACCGCCTGCTTCATGCACACGGTCAATAAATTCTTGGTAATCGGCAATAGTACCTTTGCTATTGGGGTATTGCAATATGGCACCAAAAAATTGATGATCAATTTTCGCATCCTTATAATTGCCTTCGATGATCTCAATTCCAATTGGAGTTGCTCTAGTTACTAAAACATCTTTGGTTTGGCCAAATATGGATTGATCAACGAATAATTTTGGTTGCGTTGCAACTTCCGCCTTATTTACATGATTAAAAATCATGGCCATTGCTTCCGCTGCAGCTGTGGCTTCATCTAATAAAGAAGCATTTGAAATAGACATGCCCGTTAAGTCGGTAATCATGGTTTGAAAGTTCAATAAACTTTCTAATCGACCTTGGGCAATTTCAGCTTGATAGGGTGTGTATTGCGTGTACCAACCTGGGTTTTCAAAAATATTTCTAAGAATTACGCTTGGTGTTATGGTACCGTAATAACCTTGCCCAATAAAATTGGTAGCAACAATATTTTTTTCACCTATTTTTTTTAAAGATTGCAACATTTCAAACTCCGTGAGTCCCGCAGGAATTTCCATTGCTTTTTTTGAACGAATATTATCAGGCACTGTTTTGCTAATTAATTCATCCACTGATTTTAAACCAATAAGGGATAGCATTTTTTGCGTATCATCATGATTAGGGCCAATGTGTCTTTGGATAAATTCTGCGTTGTTGGAGTTCAATTCAAACATAAATAGGGTAGTTTAAAAAATTGCCTCAAAGATACGACATAAACTGCGGTCTGGGATGGGTGGATTCAATTGATGGGGAAAGCTTGTGGATGAATGAGAAATGTTTTACTTTTACCCTATAATATGGACAAATCTACTGAACAATTATTTGAGGCGCCGGCGCCAGAGTTGCTTAAAAAACTCGAGTATTTTTTAAAAAAAGAAGACAAGCGCAAAATAATGAAGCAATTGCCTGATTTGCATGAGGCGGCCTTTGAAAAGATTGATTGCTTGGACTGTGCAAGATGCTGTAAAAATTATTCCCCTCGATTCAAGATGCCGGATATTAAAAGAATCAGTAAGTATTTAGGTCTTAAGGAGACAGCGTTTATTGATACCTATTTGGCCATGGATAACGATGGAGATTATGTTTTGCAACAAAAGCCATGCGTATTTTTGGGAAAGGACAATGCTTGTAGTATTTATGAACATCGCCCTTCCGATTGTCAACGATTCCCATATACTGATGAGGATACTTTTTATAAGCGTATACCAGTGACCATGAAGAATGCTGAATTTTGTCCTGCAGTTCACTCGGTCATGAAGGACTTGTTAAGTAAATAAGTAAGAAAATAAATTGGGAGAATTATTTTGCTGATGAGCGTTACATTTTTAAAATAGCCATTGCCTAATATAAATTACCTATTTTTTAGTATTCCATTTTCTTTAAAGCAGGCGCTTTAAACCAGGTTACGCCAACCACTAATAAAGTCATAGCCCCTCCAAATACCACGGAAGGGATTACGCCCAATGCTTTTGCTGCAACACCGCTTTCAAATTGCCCTAATTCATTGCTGCTGTTAATAAACATGGAATTTACGCTCATGACCCTACCACGCATATGATCGGGTGTTTTAAGTTGCACAATAGTGCCTCTAACAATCATGCTGAATCCATCTAAAATGCCACTTAGTAATAACATGATAAAGGATAGCCAAAATATTTTAGATAATGCAAACACAATAATACATACGCCAAACCCTGCAACGGCTAGTAATAATTTTTTTCCTTGACCACGATTTGCTGGGAAAATCGTAATGATTAGTATGATGATAATCGCGCCTATATCTGAAGCGGCATTGAGCCAACCAAAGCCAATGGGACCCACTTTTAAAATATCTTTGGCAAAAACAGGGATCATGGCTACAGCGCCGCCAAATAAAACAGCAAATAGATCAAGTGACAAAGCCCCAAATACTTCTTTTGAATTAAATACAAAACGCAGGCCTTCCTTCACGCTCTCTAAAGTTTTTTGATCCACTACGTCTGCATGTGGTGGTTTGGATTTAATCATGGCAATAAAGCCATATCCTATACCCACTAAGCTTACGACCACAATTAATGAACCAGTGTGACCAAAGCCTGCAATGATAAATCCTACAATGGCGTGTCCTAAGACGGAAGCACTCAACCAAATGCCTTGGCTCCATGTGGTGGCATTTTGTAATAAGTTTTTGGGTACCACTGCGCCTATAATGGTTCCAAAACTAGGGCCTGTAAAAGAACGAATAATGCCCGTACAAAAAACAATGAAATAGATACCAATCGCTATTTGTAAGGAAGTCAATTTTAACGCCCCAATGTCCATGGATAAAAAAAGTAAAATAAGTGCACAGCACCAATATAAAATAACGCCCCTTAATAAAAGTTTTCTTTTTTCACTTTTGTCAATGACATGACCAGCGTATAAAGCGAGTGAAACGGCTGGGATTACTTCCGCTAATCCGATGAGTCCAATAGCAAAAGGGGCATTGGTTAATTCGTAAATCCACCAGCCGACTAATGTGCCCATCATTCTTAATCCCATGATAAATAAAAAACGCCCAATCATTAAGTTTCGAAACTCGCTAATACGCAAAGCGCCCAAAGGATCATTCAATTGTTTAACTGGGCTTTGCATGTTTTCCATTAGGGTAGGTTAATAAAATGTTGCCCTTCTTCTAAATCCTTTTCAAGTGCATCCGTGATCAATTTGAAATGCGCTTCATTGTATAAAAAATCAGCGTTACTTGCGTCCACAAATATCGTTTTTATATTATGTTGTTTTATATAGCTGGTATAAGTTTCTTGTAGTTTAAAAAGGTATTCATCGGGAATAGATTGTTCAAATTTGCGATTCCGCTTTTTTATATTGGATTGCAACTTATTTACAGGGGCATGTAAGTAAATTAATACATCTGGCTGCGTAAGTTGTTGGCTGAATACATCGTACATTTTTTGATACAATCTGTATTCTTCCTCTGGCAAATTTACTTTTGCAAATAACAAGCATTTTGTAAATAAATAATCTGAAATTGTTACTGATTGAAACAAATCAGCGGTTTTAATTAGGTCCTGTTGTTGTTTGAATCTTTCTGCTAAAAAAAATAATTCAAGCGGAAAAGCATATTGTTTTGGATTTTCGTAAAATTTAGTCAAAAATGGATTTTCTGCAAATTCTTCCAACATTAATTTTGCGTTATAATGTTGTGATAACAACTGCGATAATGTTGTTTTCCCTGCACCTATATTTCCCTCAACTGCAATAAAATGATACTTCATATTTTCCTTAATTCTTCGATTCAAATATAGTAAGCAGAATGCTTAAATGATCGTTTTTTTATACACATGCGATTCATCCTTGCATTGCTTTAATAGGGTGCTAGTGGGGAAATTTAAGACAGGATGAATATAGTTGGGGGCAATTTCGTTTAAAGGAATGAGTACAAAGTTGCGTTGCTCCATTCTAGGGTGCGGAATAGTAACAATTTCGGATTGTATTATTTCGCTGTTGAAATAGATGATATCTATGTCAATGGATCTTGGTCCTAAGGGGAGCAGCCTTTCTCTGCCCAATGATAATTCAATAGTCAACAATTGTTGCATTAGTTCATTGGCGGATAAAGCGGTTTCTACCTGTAATGCTTGATTGAAAAAGGGGGGTTGTTCGGTAAATCCCCATGCAGCTGTTTCATAGATCGCCGAACTAGAAAGTATTTTTCCACAATGCAATTCGATTTCTTTTGTGGTGTTTTTTAGGTTGGCCAATCGGTCGCCTAAATTACCGCCTATCAGTAGGTATGCATTGTTCATAGAAGGATTATAAAAGTAGCCCAAATATCCATAATTTTACAGCGTTAAACTACTTTATCTCCGACTATTTTGGGCATTTTGGTTTAATTTAATATTGCAACTTCATGAAAAGCTTTTTTAAAACATTTTTCGCAGCCTTGTTGGCTTTGATCATTTTTTCTTTCCTCGGTTTTTTTATTTTGATTGGAATAGCAGCTGCCTTTTCAACAGATGAAAAAGTAGCAGTAGCGCAAAACTCGGTTTTAGTGATTGACGCTTCTGAAACATTTTTAGAGCAATCGAAAAATGACCCCTTTAGCGAATTGATGAATAAAAAAAATGGCAAACAACCAAGTTTGTCAGAATTGATTGGGTTGTTGAATTATGCAAAAAAAGATTCCAGTATTAAGGG
The DNA here is from genome assembly GCA_903953815.1 of uncultured Bacteroidota bacterium. Lineage (GTDB taxonomy): Bacteria > Bacteroidota > Bacteroidia > Chitinophagales > Chitinophagaceae > Sediminibacterium. Next base: position 19,817 of record CAJBLA010000084.1, read on the forward strand.
TATTTATATCAAGTGTGCAGAAAATCCAAATGGCTATGCAGCTACGGAGGAAATAAGAAAAGCGCTGATTGATTTTAAAAAATCAAATAAATTTATTGTGGCGTATGCGGAAACAATTTCGCAAAAAGGGTATATGATGGCAAATGTGGCCGATCAAATATTTACGCATCCGCAAGGGGGTATGGAATGGTCCGGCTTTAATTATGAGACGCTATTTTTGAAAGGTTTAATTGATAAACTTGAAATTGAACCCCAAATATTTTATGCAGGTAAATTTAAAAGCGCTACGGAGCCTTTCAGATATACGCAAATGTCGGAAGCAAATAAACTACAAACAGGGATTTGGTTAAATTCGATTTATAACAATTTTATTCAAGGAGCCGCTGAAATGCGAAGTTTAAACGCAGATTCAATCAAAGCGTTTGCGAATGAAGGAAAAGTACAAAATGCGATGGATGCATTAAAATACAAATTAGTGGATGGTTTGATATATGATGACCAATTAAAAAAAATCATTAGTAAAAAATTACGTTTGGTGGATGAAACTAAAATATCTTTTGTGTCCATTAATAATTATGCGGAATCAGTAGCATTAAGAGGAACGGGCAGTGGTAAAATTGCGGTGATATATGCAGATGGGGATGTGGTGATGGGTAAGGGTCAAAATGATGCTATTGCAAGTGATGATTATAGGGCGCTGATTCAAAAAATCAGAAACGATAAATCCATTGATGCTGTTGTGTTAAGGGTTAATTCACCAGGCGGTAGTGCATTAACGAGTGATATTATATGGAGAGAGATTGATTTACTTAAAAAAGAAAAACCAGTGGTAGTCAGTATGGGTGATGTTGCCGCTTCGGGAGGTTATTATATTGCATGTGGTGCTGATTCTATTTTTGCTGATGCCAATACCATTACAGGTTCCATTGGTGTATTTTCAGTAATCCCCAATGCGGAGAAATTTTTGAAAAATAAATTAGGTATTACTTTTGATCGCGTTAAAACAGGGCAATATGCAGATGCGCCTTCTGCAACAAGAGCATTAACTGTCACAGAACAAAAATTTTTACAATCAGGCGTGGACAGTGTTTACCATACCTTTACATCAAGGGTAGCGGCAGGTAGACAAAAAAGTGTGGACTATATTGATTCGATCGCACAAGGACGTGTATGGACAGGTGCAGATGCAATCAAAGTGGGTTTGGTGGATAAGATTGGAACTTTAAATGATGCATTGGCATCTGCCGCTAAAATGGCCAAATTAAAAGGGTATAGTATTAAATCATATCCAGAAAGTAGGTCATTTATTGAAGAATTTTTCGAAGGCTATAAAAACGAAGTAAAAACCAAAGCATTGCAACAAGAAATTGGAATAGAACAATGGCAGGTATTGCAACAAATAAAATCAATGAAGCAATTAATGGGGAAGCCGCAGGCACGATTGCCTATCTTTGAAATTAACCAACGTTAAAATATGCCTGCGTATAGTCAAATTAAAGCAATGCTTGCGATAACAAAAGCAAGTTTACGTGCTACATTTAGAAGTCCATCAGCTGTTATATTTAGCATTGCATTTCCGTTGATTTTTATACTTGTTTTTGGTTTTTTGAGTAGTGGTGGTAATATCAATGTAAATGTGGCAATGACGCAAGGCAGTGATACGACTAATCCAATTTATGCTGCAATTAAAAATATACCAGGGTTTAAATTTGCAACAGGGGATAGTAATAAAATTCAAGGAGAGCTTGCCAAAGGTCGAATTACCACAATGATTCATATTCGGGCAACTGATAACCCCAATTTACCCTATACCATTGATTTAATAAGCTCAGAGGCGGCCAATCCGCAAAATATTCAATTGGTAAAGTCTATTTTAAATTCAGTCATTTCAAAAATTAATGAGCAACGATTTAAAGATGCACCAAGTATTGCAGTTGTAAATAATAATGTAAAAAAAGTGCCTGGACGAATTTATCGTACCATTGATTTTATATTGCCTGGACAATTAGGGTTTTCATTATTAAGTGCAGGGGTATTTGGAGTTGCATTTTTGTTTTTTAATTTAAGACAACAATTGGTATTAAAGCGATTTTATGCAACACCTATTCGTCGCTTATATATCATTTTAGGGGAAGCATTGAGTAGGGTCATTTTTCAATTAATTACGGCAATTATTATCATCGGCATTGGTCATTTTGCATTTAAGTTTACCTTAGTGCATGGATGGGTGACCTTTGCGAGTATTATGGGGCTTAGTTTTATTGCACTTCTTTTATTTATGGGCTTTGGATTTATAGTAAGTGGTGTAGCAAAAACGGAAAGTACCATTCCGCCATTTGCTAACTTAATTACACTGCCTCAGTTTTTATTATCCGGCACATTTTTTTCAATCGATAATTTTCCAACCTGGTTACAGCCTTTTTGTAATATACTCCCACTTACGCATTTTAATAATGCGATGCGAAATATTGCATTTGAAGGAAATAGTTTGATGGATTCTTGGACCGACATTTCCATTTTATTAATATGGATTATGATAGTATATGCATTGGCGTACAAAATATTTAAATGGGAATAAATGAAATTGATAAAATTAGCTGTGATTAGTCTTTTATTACTTAGTATTTTGGTGACCACTATTTCATTATTGTTCCCTAGCACAGTAATTGTTTCCAGGGCCATTGAGGTAAAGTCGACATCAGAAAAAATAGCTTTTTACACCGCTGACTTGAATCAATGGAACGCATGGATGAGTGACTGGAAGCAAAATCAAGTTCGTTTGCAAAATGATACCGCATTTATTGGTACACAAACCATTCATTTTGAAAGTAAAACGGATTCTTCTGTTAATTATCAATGGGTCGCGACAGGGCAGGCGCCTTATTTTGTTAAAATTGAATGGTTCCCTTTAGAAAAAGGCAATTATGTAATTCACTGGACATTTGAACAGCATGTACGTTGGTATCCTTGGGAAAAGTTTCAAACCTTATTGAATGAGAAATTGTTAGGGAGTAAGATGGAAATGGAATTGCAAAATTTGCAAGGGGTGATTAATCAGCAATAACGAATTAGCTTTTGTTATTGCACATTAATTTAATTTGAGCATAAATTTCACTCAAATTATTTGCCGTCATTGTTCTTTTCTTTCTGATCTATTAAATATTGAACATTCCTTTTAAGGCCTTTTAGTTTTGATCTAAGTAAAGGTGACTTTTTGAATCTTTCTTTGAAAGTAGTTTCTTCCATTTGTATCCATTGATCCCTACTCATATTTAATAAACCATGTAAAGGCTTAAATTTTTCTTCATTGTGTGATTTACTAAATCTATTCCAAGGACAAACATCTTGACATATATCACACCCAAATGCCCAATCGGCATAATTTTTATTGGCATTAATTTCCGACTGCTTTAATTCAATGGTATAATAACTGATACAGTGATTGGCTTGAATGGTTTTATTGGGTAAAATAGCCTCCGTAGGACAGGCGTCGATACATTTGGTACAAGTGCCACAATAATCTTTGGGTATCGGGGTGTCATAATCCAATTCAATGTCAACAATTAATGTTGCAAGAAAAAAGAAAGAGCCTGTTTGAGGCCGAATTAAATTTCCATTTTTCCCAATCCATCCTGCGCCTGATAATTGTGCCCAACTTCTTTCTAGTACAGGTGCTGAATCTACAAATCCTCGACCGGTGATTTTTCCCATTTCCTTTTGCATCTCACTAAGCATCATTTGAAGTTTGGTGCGAATTACCTCGTGATAATCTTCGCCCCATGCGTATTTTGCAATTTTTGAATTTGAATCAATTTGTGTTATTTGATCTTGTTGTGATGGATAATAGTTAATCAAAAAAGTAATAACCGATTTTGCCCCTGGTACTAATTTTCTGGGATCAACGCGTAAATCAAAATGATTTTCCATGTATTGCATCTCGCCATGATATCCATTGGATAGCCACTGTTCCAAACGACGCGCATCTTCTGTTAATTCTTTTGCTGCGGCAATGCCACAATAATCAAATCCAAATTGTGCGGCTAATGATTTGACCAATTTTGTATTTACGGTCTGACTCAATCTTCTAAATTCATTTTATGAAAAAAGCGATGCGCAATTGGCGCAATTAAAACACCGATGCTTGTAATAAAAATAACGCCACTAAATAATGCATAAAAAGAAGAGAAAATTTTACCCCAAAAAGTTTCAATAATCACAACAGGCCCCATACCTCCTAATATCATTGACGCATTGTGTACTGCATCAATCCAAGACATAGGCCCAGTAAATTTGTAACCAATGATGCCAATGAATAAACAGGTCCCTAAAATAACTAATGTCCACAAAAAATGAGTGAATACCCTTTTTAAGAAAACACTACGTTCGGCGATGGGCTCACTTTTATGCTCGTACCTAGTTTTGAAAATTCCGGGTTTGTGATGTGGTTTCATTTACGCAAGTCATTTCATGTAAAATTAGCAGAAAATCCTTGTTGTACCTGACTTTAGTTCAGTTTTAATTACTTATTTATGCCATTATAACTTATATCATAGTTTGGCTTCTCATTTGCCCCTACCTTGTTATAATAAATACAATTATGAATTTAAGTCAATATACCATAAAGGCTCAGGAGGCGATTCAGTCGGCCCAACAATTAGCTTATAACAATAAGGATGCTGCTATAGAAACGCTGCATTTGTTAAAAGCTATTTTGTTAGACAAGGATAGCTCAACAGAATTTTTATTAAAAAAGAATACTTTAAATCCACTCTTGATTATGCAAAAAGTGGATGCTGCTTTGCCAGGTTTACCTAAGCAAGCCAGTGGGGAACCTGCAACTAATTTAAGTAGGGATTTAAATAGTGTATTACTAAAAGCCAATGGAGCGCTTAAAACATTTGGAGATGAGTTTGTCACGGTGGAACATTTGCTAATTGCAATTTTACAAGTGAGTGATGCGGCTGCTAAAATTTTAAAAGATGCAGGACTTACAGAAAAAGGTTTGGTGGCTGCTATTAAAGAATTAAGAAAAGGGGAAAAAGTACAATCTGCAACGCAGGAAACTCAATTTCAATCTTTATCAAAGTATGCAAAAAACTTGAACGAATTAGCAAATAAAGGAAAGTTAGATCCAGTGATTGGTCGTGATGAAGAAATAAGAAGAACCTTACATATCCTTTCAAGAAGAAGTAAAAATAATCCCATCTTAGTGGGCGAGCCTGGGGTGGG
>CAJBLA010000085.1 GCA_903953815.1 uncultured Bacteroidota bacterium
GTATAAATAAAATATATAATATATTACTTCCTACCTACCCCCTTTGGCGAAACTTAAGGTTTATTTAACAATCGGGAAATTCCGCAAACAAAAACCCCGTCCCAATAAATTAGGACGGGGTTATATTTTTAGGACCTAAGTCGGGTAAATTACTTTACTTCAACTTCAGCACCTGCTTCTTTCAATTTGCCAGCGATTTCATCAGCTTCTGCTCTTGAAACGCCTTCTTTGATCGCTTTTGGAGCGCCATCAACTAAATCTTTAGCTTCTTTCAAGCCAAGACCTGTTAAATCTTTAACGATTTTAACTACGTTCAATTTGCTAGCACCTGCTGATGTTAAGATAACATCAAAAGCTGTTTTTTCAGCTGCTGCTTCAGCACCACCACCTGCTGCTACAACGACTGCTGCTGCTGCTGGTTCGATACCGTAGTCCGCTTTTAAAACGTCTGCTAACTCTTGTACTTCTTTCACTGTTAAGCCTACTAATTGTTCGGCTATTTTTTTTACGTCTGCCATGTTGTTTCAATTTTTTCCGCTTTCAAAGCATATGCTCCAGCGGAAGGTTTAAAAAAATTATGTTAACAATATAAAAACAGAAACTCATTCGAGCCCTCTGCATTTAAAATTCTTATTGGGAAGCTGGCTTATTCAGCTGCTGCTTCCGGTGCTGCTTCTGCTGCAGGCGCTTCAGCTACTGGAGCTTCTGCTGGTGCTGCTTCCGCAACTGCTACTTCAACTGCTGCAGCGACTACTTCTTTTTCTGTAGCAGTACTACCGTTTTCAGCGTGGTTTAATAAAGCAGCAATTACGCGCTTAGCTGGAGATTGTAATAATCCAATCACCTCGCCAATTAATTCATTCTTCGTCTTAATGTTAGTTAATGCTACTAATGAATTATCGCCTACAAAAATGTCACCATTAATGAAAGCTGCTTTTAAAGTAGGTCTGTCACCATTATTTACTTTTCTGAAAGCGCTAATGATCACAGCTGGATCCTTTGGATTTTCAGAAAACATTAATGCAGTTACATTGTTTAATGAATCAAACAAACCTGCATACTTCTCGCTGTCCAAACTTTCTAATGCTTTACGGATCAAAGTGTTTTTAGCTACTTTCATCTCTACTTGCTTATTAAAACAAGTACGACGTAAATTAGAAATTTGTTCTACGCTCAAAGATTCTGTATCTGTGATATAGAAGTTATTATATTGATTGAACTTTTCTTTTAAAAGTACAATCACTTCATTTTTTTGATCTTTGGTCATAACTAATTTTATTTTGTTACCCGGGTCAATTCCTTACGGATCACCAGGATTAGTTCATTAATGATTTTGTTTCCAACGAAATGCCTGGGCTCATTGTTGAAGCCATGCTCACCCCTTTCAAATATGTACCTTTTGAAGAAGATGGTTTTAATTTGATAATTGCATTCAATAATTCAGAACTGTTTTCTGCAATTTTTTCAGCAGAAAAAGATACACGACCTATTGAAGCATGCACGATACCTGCTTTATCAACTTTAAATGCAATCTTACCGCCTTTAACTTCATTCACTGCTGCAGCAACATCATTTGTTACTGTACCAGTTTTTGGGTTTGGCATTAAGTTACGTGGTCCTAAAACCTTTCCTAATTTACCAATTTTAGGCATTACAGCTGGTGTTGCGATAATTACATCCATATCTACCCAGCCGCCTTCAATTTTAGCAACAAACTCATCTAAACCAACATAATCAGCACCTGCTTCACGAGCAGCCGCTTCCTTATCTGGTGTACATAATACCAATACTTTTTTAGTACGCCCTGTTCCATGCGGAAGAGATACTGTACCACGCACTTGTTGATCCGCTTTTTTAGGATCTACGCCTAAACGAATGTGTAAATCAACAGAGCTATCGAATTTTGTGCAATTAATTTCTTTTACAAGTGTAGAAGCATCTTTAAGGGAATAAAATTTATTCTTATCCACCTTCGCTACCGCAACTTTTCTTTTTTTAGTCAATGACATGTTCATTAATATTTGTGGTGAATAAAATTAGTTTTCCCAAGGTGCTTTACCGTCAACAGTAATACCCATTGATCGTGCAGTTCCAGCAACCATACTCATTGCACTGTTTAAAGTGAAGGCATTTAAATCCTCCATTTTATCTTTTGCAATAACTTCAACTTGCGCCCAAGTAACTTTACCTACTTTGTCGCGGTTACTTTCTTTAGAACCTTTTTGAATTTTTGCAGCTTCCATTAATTGAACTGGAGCTGGTGCAGTTTTGATAACGAAGTCAAAAGACTTGTCGGTATAAACTGTAATTAAAACAGGAACCACTTTTCCTTGTTTGTCTTGAGTTCTAGCATTGAATTGCTTACAGAACTCCATAATGTTTACCCCTTTTGAACCCAGGGCTGGACCTACTGGAGGCGCAGGATTGGCTTGACCACCTTTCACCTGCAGCTTTACGTAGCCGGAGATTTCTTTTGCCATTTTTTTATGTTTTTTTGGTTAAGCGTATCGTCAATTGGACGATACTCCCAAATACCCACACTTCGAAAAGTGTAAATTGGACGGCAAATGTACGAGGATCTTGGGATTTGGCCAAAAAAAATCCCCCCAAATTGCTTTGAGGGGACCTTTTTACCTTTTTCCTTCTAACTCAGTTTCTCTACCTGCATGTAATTTAATTCCACTGGGGTAGATCGACCGAATATTTTCACGGTCACTTTCAATTTCTTCTTTTCTTCATTCACCTCTTCTATGACACCATTGAAGTCATTGAAAGGTCCCTCAATTATTTTTACAGTTTCACCCAAAATGAATGGCTCGCTGATAGAACCACCTAAGTCGTTCATCTCATCCACCTTACCTAACATTTTGTTTACTTCTGATTTTCTTAAAGATATAATATTGCCTTTTGAACCTTTTCCATCGGTTAAAAAATGCATTACATTAGTAATGTTACTGATATGCATCACAATGTCATCCGCCAAACGCCCGCTGCCATTGGCATCCACCACTTCCATCATTACATATCCTGGGAAATAGTTTTTTTCGCGCATTACTTTTTTACCATTTTGCACTTTGTATACTTTCTCCATTGGAAGAAAGATTTGCTTAATGATGTTTTGCCAGTTATTGCGAAGAATATCTTTATCAAGGTATTCCTTAATCTTTTTTTCTTTTCCACTAACCACACGAAGCACAAACCATTTTGTTTCTGGTGCAGCTTTCGTAGCAGGTGTAACGGGTGTATCTAATATTTCTGTTTCCATGGGTTACTTAAATAATGAGTAAATCAACTTTAGTAATTGATTGCTTGAAAAATCCATTAACCATACTAAAGTGGTTATGATTAAAGTGCCTACCAACACGATGACCGTACTTTGTTGTAGGTTGGTCCATGTAGGCCAAGTAACTTTTTCCTGTAATTCCAAGTAACTTTCCTTGAAATAGTTGGCGATTTTATTCATAACTAGACAGTTTATATTTCTATTTTATTCTCAAATTTTGCTCAATATAACAATTCTTCCACAATTCATTCGCACGGGCACTAGGATTCGAACCCAGATCAAAGGTTTTGGAGACCCGTATGCTACCGTTGCACCATGCCCGTATGAACCAAAAGTCTCTGGCAAAAGCAAACGCTTGAACCAAAGACTTTCAGTTATTATGTTTAGTTAAATTACTTTACGATCTCAGTAACTTGACCAGCTCCTACTGTTCTACCACCCTCACGGATAGCGAACTTCAATCCTTTTTCCATTGCGATAGGTTGGATCAATTTAACACTGATACTAACGTTATCACCAGGCATAACCATCTCAGTTCCTTCTGGTAAAGAACACTCTCCAGTTACATCCGTAGTACGGAAGTAGAATTGAGGACGGTATTTATTAAAGAATGGAGTATGACGTCCACCTTCTTCTTTTGATAATACATAAACCTCAGCTTTGAAGTCAGTATGCGGTGTAATTGTTTTTGGTGCACAAATTACCATACCACGACGGATATCTTTTTTCTCAATACCACGTAATAATAAACCTGCGTTATCACCAGCTTGACCTTGATCCAATAATTTTTTGAACATCTCAACTCCAGTTACGGTTGAGCTCATTGGCGCATCCATCAAACCTACGATTTCTACAGCCTCACCTACTTTAACAATACCACGCTCAATACGACCTGTAGCAACTGTTCCACGACCAGTGATCGAGAAAACGTCCTCTACAGACATCAAAAATGGTTGATCAATAGGACGAGGAGGCAAAGGAATATAAGTATCTACTGCGTTCATTAATTCTGTTACAGCATCTAACCATTTTTGTTCTCCAGATAAAGCTCCTGTAGCTGATCCACGGATGATTGGTGTTTTTTCACCATCAAAACCGTAAGAAGTTAATAAATCACGAACTTCCATTTCAACTAAGTCTAATAATTCAGGATCATCAACTAAGTCAACTTTGTTCATGAATACTACGATTTGAGGAACACCTACCTGACGTGCCAACAAGATGTGCTCTTTTGTTTGAGGCATAGGACCATCTGTAGCCGCAACTACAAGAATAGCGCCATCCATTTGAGCAGCACCAGTGATCATGTTTTTAACATAATCCGCGTGACCTGGACAGTCAACGTGTGCATAGTGACGTGTGTCAGTTTGATATTCTACGTGTGCAGTATTGATAGTGATACCACGCTCTTTTTCTTCTGGCGCACCATCAATTTCATCGTAGTTTTTCTTTGCTGCTAAGCCTCTTTTAGATAATACATCTGTGATGGCAGCAGTTAATGTTGTTTTACCATGGTCAACGTGGCCAATAGTTCCAACGTTTACGTGGGGTTTCTCCCTCTTAAAGGTCTCTTTAGACATCTTTATTTGTTTTTATGTTATTTTTATAATTGCTGTTAATAGACCACCGAGTCCATCAACCATAGCTTTCAAAATTAAACCAACCTACTCAATCCACCTAGTTCTATTCACTTTTTCTTACTCTTCAGCTCTTTTTCACGCTTTTTACTAGTTTTTGAGCCGTTGATGAGAATTGAACTCACGACCTCTTCCTTACCAAGGAAGTGCTCTACCACTGAGCCACAACGGCAATAATCTAATCTGCTTCCATTGTTCCCATCAACAAACCAATTGGAGCGGGAGACCAGGCTCGAACTGGCCACCTATAGCTTGGAAGGCTATCGCTCTACCAAATGAGCTACTCCCGCATTTTAAACCCTTTAAAGAACTGTTCCTCCATCAACTCTTCATGCATGCAGTAAGGCCTGCAAGTTACGAAAAAAATTGGTGGGCAGAGTAGGGTTCGAACCTACGTACTCGTGAGAGAACAGATTTACAGTCTGTCGCCTTTAACCACTCGGCCATCTGCCCCTAATTTAACTGAGCCGGAAATGGGACTCGAACCCGCGACCTGCTGATTACAAATCAGCTGCTCTACCAACTGAGCTATTCCGGCAAGACATAAAAGAACTATCCCAAATTTTGGGATGGCAAAGGTAATGGAAATCTTTATTTATCAAAATTTTAGGGCAGTTTTTATCTTGAAAATCAAGGTAAAAATCAAAATAAATGCCAATTCATGCCCCTAATTAGAAAAAACAAGCAAATAAGGGAATAAAAAATGCCCACTCTTTTGTCAAAAAACAAAACAGTGGGCAGTATTATGTTTGATTGAAAATCTTTTAAATTTTATGCAGCTAGGCGCTGTTTTTTCTTTTTAAGTTGATTGGTGATAGAATCAAAAGCTCGATCGAAGGATGTTTGAAAAGTTTTTGCAGTGGCTTTGACAAAACAATCCTGTTTAGGAATATGAATTTTAATCTCGACTACTTTGTCTTTGATGGCATGTGCCATACTTTCCATTTTTAAAAAGACTTCTACCTTTGTGATACGATCATGAAAGGTGACTAACTTGTCTAATTTTTTGTGAACAAAGTCTAATAATTTTTGGTCTGCATCAAAGTGCACTGTCTGAATGTTGATGTTCATACAATTAAATTTAAAGGATAATAAAAAATAAAGAATTGAACAGGTTATAACATCACTAACACCTGCACTAGTAAGTTACTACAATTTGTAAAGAATTTCAAGAATAAAAATGTTTTAGGAAAACTTTAAGATTTGCTCTTAAGAATCAATATAAAAAGATGATTAAAATCATTTTTCAGAAAGGTAATAACTGATTTAACTTATGCTTTTGGATGCGCTTTGGCAAATACTTCTTTTAACTTTTCAATGGTGTTATGTGTATACACCTGCGTAGCCGCTAGGCTACTATGGCCCAGCAATTCCTTTACTGCATTGAGATCGGCACCATTATTCATTAAATGTGTTGCAAAACTATGTCTTAATACGTGCGGGCTTTTCTTTTGCAAGGTAGTGACCTGCGATAAATAATATTTAACAAAAGTATAAACTGCTTTAGGCTGCAAGGTCTTCCCTTTTTCTGTAACAAATAAAGAAGGATTGCCTATTGCTTCTTTTGGTTTTTGGGCAATATATTTTTTTAATTCAACCGCTAATTCAGGGCTAATAGGAAGCATCCTTTATTTGTTGCATTTTCCTAAAACTTTTATAATTCTTTTTGAAAGATCTAATTGATTTTCTTTACATCCAATAAGTTCACTTAAACGCATACCGGTTGCATAAAAAAGCTGTATTACCATTTTTTCTGTATACCCCTTCCACCCTTCTGCAAAAGATAAATTAATAAATAATTGCTCCATATCATTTTCAGCCACAAATGCAGGAAGTCGCTTACTAATTTTTGGGCTTATCACTGTTTCCATCGGGCTCTTTGTAATTTTGCCTTGCTGAATTTGATATTTATAAAATGATTTTAAAGAAGATATTTTTCTGTTCAAACTCTTACCCGTCATTTCTTCCTCTTTCATAGATGCCAACCAAGAACGCACCATAGTGCCTGTAATTTGATCAAAGCCAAGACCTTCGTACTGGGTTTCCACAAAATCAAAGAACTGAATGAGGTCATTGGAATAGGCGGTGATGGTATGCAAGGAATAACGCTTCTCGAATTGGAGATAAGCCAGAAAGGCATTTAAGGGAGTATAGCGAGTTTGAAGAGTCATTGCCTTATAAAGGTAAGGCATGTAGGGGGAAAGTTTTTTCAAGTCTTTATTTTTTTAAAAAGACGCAGAAAAAACAAAAGCCCAAACAAGGAGAACCTAGCTTGGGCTTTAATATCATTAGAGAAAAAAAGGGATATAGAACTATCCTTCGATTTTTCCGCTGAAAATTTGTTGCTTATAGACAGCTTTCAACACTTCGAAACGACGTTTTACCGATGGTTTCACAAATGCTTGACGTGCACGTAAGTTTAATAAAGTCTTGCTTTTTTCAAACTTCTTTTTGTACTTTTTTAACGCTTTGTCAATGTTCTCGCAGTCTTTTGAATCAATTATTAACATAATATATATACCTCCTCAGGTGTTTTTTAGGAAGGCAAAGATAGGATTCCTTTTGAAAATACCAAATTTACTAGAGGTTTTTATCGTCTATCCCCCTACCTTTTA
>CAJBLA010000086.1 GCA_903953815.1 uncultured Bacteroidota bacterium
AATAATAAGCAAGCAGTAAAAGAATTATTGAACCTCGTTACTTTTGGATTAAATAGCAATAAGTATTTAAATACCAATTTAGAAAAATTAAAAAAGATTGGACAAAAGCTAGACAGTGCAATTGTGAAAGAATACGGTGACTAATTTCATTAGTCGTTGTCTCTCTTACTATTTCGGTGTCTACGCCAAAGTATAATCATGATTGCGATGATGCCAAATAATATAGGAAATCTCATAGTAGATGATTTATACTGTAAGCTACAAAATTCGTTGACTACTTGCGTTTTTTAAACCATTCAATGCATCGACTCCAGTCATCAAAACTACACCAGGCTTTTTACCTTTTTCAAAACTCCCTAAATGTTTGTTCATCTGTAATGCTTGCGCGCCATTGATAGTGGCCCAGCCAAGCATTTCGGCTAAAGGAATTTGTGGATGATGATGTTGAATTGTTTTCAATTCATCTAATATATTAAGACTCCAATTACTTGCATAGCTATCTGTCCCAATCACGACTTTCGCTTTTTCGGATCGCAGTAGTTCAATCGGCGGCATGGTTTGCTCAATGTATTGATTCGCATTAGGACACAAACACCAAAATGCATTGTTCATTGCAGCATGCACTGCTTGTATATCTTCGGCGGATGTAAAACTATTGTGTACCAAAATGCCATGATGTGCTTTTTTGAAAACAGGTAAGACAGATTGCAAAGAACTTAGTCCAGTGGCTTCAAAGAAATCTAAATTCACTTTTGTTCTTTCGTACATCCCTAAAAAACTCCCCGTTTTATTTTTGAAAAAATCATTCTCGTCTGGCGTTTCTTGGTTGTGCAAACTAATGGTGTGGATGCCAAAATGGGCACTTAATAAATTCCATAAATCATTGGTAACCGAATAAGGCGCATGTGGTACAAGCGATGCACGCACACAGTTTTCTTGAAACTGTTTTTGAATTTCTAGTCCTGCTAAAATTTTATCGGCTGCGCGTGTTGGGTCTAAATCATATAATTCTACAAAACTGTAATAAGCTAAATTGTGTTTTGCTTTTTGTTTTAATGTATCTAATGTGTTGGAAATATCCCCCACCGCCACAATGCCATTCGCCATCATTTCTGCTTCGGCATTTACAATAGCTTCTTGAATGTTTTCTGGATCCACTTGACGCAATGCCACAATCTGTTTCACAAATTCTTGTAATCCTGTATGCGCAGGAATCATCCCTTTCATGTGAGATAATTCCAAATGACAATGTGCATTCACGAATCCTGGACTTAATATTCCTTCAAAATATTGAATATCATCTCCGGCTTCTTTTATATTCACAAACTCTATAAACTCATCTTTCTCATTAAAAATCAATACCTTATCCACCGAATCTCGGAGCTGATTTTCATAAAAAAAATGTGTTGCATTTAACTTTTTGTACATATTCAATAAATATAAACAAGAATATTTATTGAATGGTTAAACTTTTTAATAAATTCATAGTCTAAAGCACAAATCTTATTTTATGAAAAAATACCTAACATTATTTTCCTTTATCGTACTGGCTTTTGCTTGTAATAAGTCTGAAGATGTTGCTGTAAATGAAATTGCTTTTAACGATGCGATTAATTTAACCGAAACAACAACCGCGCTTACAGAAACTGTGTTGACTCAAACTACTTCTACAACACATACCATGACTGGTAGCGGACCTAAATGGACAAAAGAACAAATTAGAACTTTTATCAAGAATTGGATGGCCTTAACTAAGGAAGAGAAAATGAAAAAGTTTCCAACTTTGACTAAACAGGAGAAAAAAATACTATACATATTTATGTCCATTCACAAGAAAAAAGTAACTGCCTAGTTATTTTAAGACTTGTATTTTAAAAAAGCTCCTATTCTTTAGGGGCTTTTTTATTTGTAACTAATTGATAATCAGTGCATATTTAATATCATGTATTTTATGATACAAAAATATAATTGATAATCAGTCACTTACAAAGGCATACTTTAAAATAACCTTCAAAAAGCAATGAAAAGCCAAAATCCCTCCTTAACTTTGCCCTCCCTTATAAAAGGGGATATTTTATGGCTGACGGGATAGCGCAGCCTCATTAAAACAAAGAATTATGAGTAAACTACATTTCACCACGAAGCACGCCAACGCGGCTACCGTTCAACATGGCTGGTACATTGTTGATGGTACTAATCAAACCGTAGGACGTATTGCTTCAAAA
>CAJBLA010000087.1 GCA_903953815.1 uncultured Bacteroidota bacterium
CGGTAAAGATGGTATTGGAGGTGCAAGTTTTGCATCGGCCGAAATTACTGCGGACAGTGTGGAAGAATTACCAGCAGTGCAAGTGGGTGATCCGTTTCAAGAAAAAAAATTATTAGAAGCTTGTTTAGAAGTAATTGAAACAGGTGGTGTTGTGGGTATGCAAGACATGGGTGCAGCAGGAATTATTTGTTCCACTGCCGAAATGAGTGCGAAAGGACAAGTAGGGATGCGCATTGATTTGGACAAAGTGCCAACACGTCAACAAAATATGAAAGCTTGGGAATTATTATTAAGTGAAAGCCAAGAGCGTATGTTGATGGTGGTTGAAAAAGGGAAGGAAGCGCAAGTGTTAGCGGTATTTGAAAAATGGGATTTATCATGTAGCAATATTGGTGAAGTGACTGATGATGGTTTGCTTAATTTTTATATGCATGGTGAATTAGAAGCTTCGCTTCCTGCCTATGAATTAGTATTAGGTGGTGGTGCGCCAGTGTATACACGTGAATATTCGGCGCCTGCTTATTTAGCAAAAGTCAATGCCTTTGATATGAATACGGTTGCTGATACAACGGATTTAAAAGCGACTGTAAAAGAATTAATTCAAATACCCAACATTGCTTCAAAGCGTTGGGTGTATACACAATATGATAGCATGGTGGGTGCTGCGAATACTTCTACCAATGCGCCAAGTGATGCCTCTGTTGTAATTGCAAAAGGAACTGGAAAAGCATTAGCTATGACAGTGGATTGTAATAGTAAATATGTATATGCAAATCCTGAGCGCGGTGCAATGATTGCAGTAGCTGAGGCTGCACGTAATATTGTTTGCTCTGGTGGTGAACCTATTGGGGTAACCAACTGTTTGAATTTTGGTAATCCCTATGATCCTGAAGTGTATTATCAGTTTGTGAAATCGGTAGAAGGGATGGGTGCTGCTTGTCGAAAATTTAATACACCTGTTACAGGGGGTAACGTAAGTTTTTATAATCAAAATCCAGATGGTCCAGTATTTCCAACACCCACCATTGGGATGGTAGGTATTGTGGAGGATATGAAAAATAGAATGACCTTGGATTTCAAAAAAGCAGGGGATGTTATTGTATTATTGGGGGAACAAAGAAATGATATTGGTTCTTCAGAATATGTAAATAAAATCAAAGGTGTTGAATTTTCACACGCCCCTTATTTTGATTTGGATGAAGAATATAATTTACAACAATTAGTTGCGGCCTTAATTAAAGCAGGTAATTTAAAAAGCGCCCACGATATTAGTGAAGGCGGCTTAATTGTTACATTATTAGAATCCGCATTTACCAATAATAAAGGCTTTGAGGTGAGTGCAGTTGGTACTACATTAAGAACCGATGCGTATTGGATGGGTGAGGCACAAAGTAGGGTGGTAGTTTCCTGTGATGCAGCAACTGTTGCAACTATTGAAGCAGCTGCAGCAAAAGCAGGAATAAAATCAGCAGTTATTGGCAAGGTTACGGAAACTGATATTGCAGTAAATGGAGAAAATTGGGGAAGCATTATCGATTGGAAAAATAATTATGATACTGCGATAGAAAAACAATTAGCTAAATAAATTCAATCCATGTCAAAACAACCCACTTTAGTTGTTACAGGTACAGCTGGATTTATTGGTTCCGTTTTTGTTCAATATTTAAATGAACAAGGGTTTAATCAATTAATATTAGTGGATGACTTTGGCGTGGAAGCAAAAAGAAATAATTGGGAGCAAAAGCAATTTTTAAAAGTTATTGAGCGGCAAGCTTTTTTAGAACAACTTCCAAACTTGGATTTCACCATTGATGCTATTATACATTTAGGTGCAAGGACGGATACCACTGAATTTAATTACGCAGTGCATGCCGAATTGAACGTGAAATATTCACAAGCGTTGTGGAACTATGCATCGGAAAAACAAATTCCATTTATATACGCATCTTCAGCAGCAACTTATGGAAGCGGGGAGCATGGGTATACGGATAGTCATGAAATACTAGATCAATTAGTTCCTTTAAATCCTTATGGGGTCAGTAAAAATGAATTTGATAAATGGGCAATAGCGCAAGCTAGTCAACCACCTGTTTGGACGGGTTTGAAATTCTTTAATGTGTATGGTCCAAATGAAGGACACAA
>CAJBLA010000088.1 GCA_903953815.1 uncultured Bacteroidota bacterium
ACAATGTAAATACCTTGGGTTTACCAAAAGCAGTAGATACAGCTTTCTTTAAAGTGCCATGGGGAGATGCACAATTACATTTGTATGCCAAGGATGCTTCAAAAATTGAACCTACTTACCAGGAATTAAAAAAAGATACCAATATCACTGTATATAAATTAGATGAAACCCCTGATTATTGGCATTATAAAAAATCAGATGACTGGAACAATCGTTTAGGTGATTTATTATTGATACCGCATGTACCTAAAATATTTAATCTATCTCCCTACAAAACAACCAAAGGGAAACACGGATTTGATAATCATTTAGTGGAAATGCGCGCAAGTTTTATGGCTTGGGGCCCCGCATTTAAAAAAGGGAAAGTAATTGAAGGTTTTGAAAATGTAAATATCTATCCAATCATTGCCCATGTATTAGGATTGACGTTTGATGAAAACAAAATTGATGGAAAATTAAATGTATTAAAACCTATTTTGAAGAAATAGCCATCGCAAATTTGTTCTATCTAATTTTTTATACACCGAACTGAAAATCCAAAGTCTTTAGTGCTATATACTCTTCTTAACTCATTGTTATCATTGTATAAAGTAAATCGGTAGGGCGAGCCAGGCACCTCAGTTGAGATAGTAGTTGTCCAAAATTGTGCAGCCAACTCTATTCCAGCATATAAAGTGCCTTGTTTCCAACCACCAGGCAATCCACTAAAGCCAAAAGCATCTGTAGCACTTGTATTGGGTGTTGTCCAATGAATAAATCCAACTTCCTTTAATAATCCGCCCACTTTACCCGCATTTGTAGTAATCACTGATGTTGAATAAATACCTGCTGCCAAATAGTTAGTTAAAATCACAAAATCATCTTCACTTGGCACACGCCATCCAACGGGGCAAATACCACGCGTATCATTAATTGCATACCAATTATACAATCTGCCATAAATTGCAGCATTTGCTGCAAGATCGTTATAGTTATCATAAGCTCCAATAATAGTAGTACTAAAGTTGTTTGTATTAAGTATCGGATCGCCATTGTTATAATTGATGACATTTAAATTACTTGCTTTCCAAACCTGAGTACCTATAGCTAACACATCCGAATTTGTACTTACTAAAAATCCTTGCGGCGCTATTTGTGCGAATAAAATATTTACTGTACATGAATAGAATATAAAAAACGAAATGATTACTCGCATATTAAAAGTTTTGTACAATAGTTGCATAATATTTAACCCCGTCGCAAATTATAGTCATAATATCAGTTTTACTCGGCGTTGCTGTAATTACTGGTATAGCCCCTCCTGACCAATGAAGTTTTATCGGAGTTGTTGCATTGTTTGCGAATGTTACTACTCTTGACCCAGTGGCATCTTGTGTAAATTTTATCAAATAAGTGCCAATATTTGATGTACTCGCTGTTGGCAATGAAAATGAAATACTACTCGTTAAATTAATTTGAAACAAGTTACCAGTAGTAAGGTCAATCGCAGGACTTGCAGTCACTAATGAATTAATAAATCGCTTTGCTTTCAAATCCCCGCTCGCAGTTATGGAGGTTGCTGTAGCTTCCCCTAATATTGGTGTCACCAAGGTTGGTGAAATTAAATTTGCCTTTAACGCTAAGCTTGTTGTGACATCAGTCGCATTTGCTTTATCTGCCAAACTAAGTGCGGAAGCAAATGAACTTAAATCTTGATCACCGGTATTTGATCCACTTAAAGTGGTAATTCCTAATTTTGTTTTGATACCTGCAGTATTTTCGTCTCCAGTATTATCCCCACTTAATATAGTAACAGCTAACTTAGTTTTAATAGTTGCCAAAGTTTCATCACCCGTATTAGTTCCAGCTATTGCTGTTAGTTTATTTTTTTCGATCGTTGTGTAATCATTGGTAGATAATTCTTTATCAGTAACCTTATCTACTTTCAACGCTAATCCCGAAACTAAATCAGTTGCGTTTGCTTTTAATCCTAATGAAGTAGTTATATCCGTAGTATTAGCTTTAAGTCCTAAACTTGTAGTCATATCAGAACTATTTGCTTTTAAAGCAAGATTCGTAATGGTTGCAAATGAACTTATATCTTGGTCGCCTGTATTGGAGCCACTCAAAGTGGTAATTCCTAATTTGGATTTAATGGTTGCTAGCGTTTCATCACCAGAATTTACACCAGATGTATTTGATAATATACCTGACTGAATATCGGTCACATAATTTCTATTTAAACTAGGCGCAATATCCAGTGTTGTAGCATCTGCCCCAGCAGTAATTAGGCCATTAACATCATAGGTAATTTTAGTTTTAGAGGCATTAACTATTAGCACATTTGGCACAATATAATTTGTACCTGCAATTAATGGCGCTTGCACATTCGCGCCTATAACTAAACCTAAATTAACCCTTGCATCTGCCGCTGTATTTGCGCCTGTTCCACCATGCGCAATGGCAATTGAAGTAGCACTCCAAATACCAGATGTTATCGTTCCCAAATTATTTAAATTACTACTACCTTGCCAAGTACTTATTGCAGTATTTTCAACATTTCCCAATCCTACTTTTGACTGACTAATACCATTCGAAATTTTTATATCTGTTATAGATGCATCCGCAATTAAAGGAGTTGTGATATTTAAAGATGCGATGTGTCTTGTTAATATGCTAGCATCAGAAACACCGCCTGAACTAATTTGACCATCCACATAGGCTTTTACTGCTTTTTGCGTTGGATATAAAATGTCATTTGCAGCCGTGCCACCCAAATTTGAAGCAGCGGACTTATTCAGTTGCTCTTCTTTTAATGAAAGCCCAATAACCACATCTGTTGCGTTTGCTTTTAAACCTAAAGAAGTAGTCATATCCGAAGTATTGGCTTTAAGACCTAAATTAGTTGTAACATCTAAACTATTCGCTTTAAGCGCTAATCCAGTAGTAAAATCTGATACATTTACTTTCAATCCCAACGAAGTTGTAACATCTAAACTATTCGCTTTAAGCCCTAAACTCGCGCTCACTTCAGATGCATTTGCTTTCAATGCAAGATTCGTATTGGTTACAAATAAACTTAAGTCTTGATCGCCTGTATTAGATCCACTTAAAGTAGAAATCCCTAATTTAGTTTTAATGGTTGCTGTTGTTTCATCACCCCCATTAGTTCCAGTTATTGCAGCGAGCTTTGTTTTTTCAGTCGTTGTATAATCATTAGTAGACAATTCTTTACCAGTAACCTTGTCTACTTTTATTGCTAATCCTGAAGTAAGATCAGTTGTGTTTGCTTTTAATCCTAATAAGGAAGTCATATCGGTACTATTCGCTTTAAGCGATAAGCCTGAAGTAAGATCAGTAGTGTTGGCTTTTAGTCCTAATGAGGAAGTCATATCAGTAATATTCACTTTAAGGGATAAACCCGAGTCAAGTTCAGCTGTACTTACTTTTAATCCAAGATTAGAAATGGTCGCAAATGAGCTTAAATCCTGATCTCCAGTATTTGCACCACTTAAAGACGTAATCCCTAATTTAGATTTAATAGTTGCTATTGATTCGTCCCCTGTATTGACACCAGTAATAATAGTAAGCTTAATTTTTTCAGAGGTTGTAAAATCATTGCTTGATAATTCTTTACCGACAACTTTATCCACTTTATTTGTTAGAGAATAAATAATTGGAGTGACATCAAATGTCTTGGCTTTTAATTGCGTTGGTGTTACATATTTTAAAATACTATCTGAAATATTTACTTTGTTGCCTAAATCTCCAGATGATGATGCATATAAAGCATAAGGGACTGTTCCAAAAGAAGTTGTGCCAATATCAATCCATTCTTTAGTATAGTCCCAATTAGCGCCAGGCGCAATAGGCGTAATTACAATTTTAAGGTTTAATAAATAAGGCCCGCTAGCCCAATCTATTTCAGTTAATTTAGAAATAGCTCCGCCTTTTTTAATCCCCTTACCAATGCATATAGTAAAAATACCTGCCTGATCGGTTGTTGTTTGAAATTCCTCTATAAAAACTTTCGGCCCCGTTATTGATGATTGTATTATTGATGATTGTATAAATACATAACGACGATTTGCAGGGTTATCGTAATTGTCCTTAGCTACAGCTTGAAAGAAAATACCATTTTGACTTATTTGCGCAAATAATTTTATAGAACACATGTTAAGTAGAAATGTAATTGCGAGTATTTTAAATATTTGAAAATGAAAGAGTGATGATAAATTCAATTGCATACAATAATGATTGATTATATGTAAAAAGACAACATATAAAGTAGTAAATCAATAGGGCTAATGCCTCAAATCATGTAAAAATGAATGAAAACATAGAAGTTTATAAAATAGTCCAAGTTAAAAAAATTAGCTTGAGCTTAATTACGATATAATGAAGCAAATATTCTATTTACTTATCGCCCTAATTACGACCATTACTTCCATCGGTCAAAACAATAGCAATGAAATAAGTCAGCAGTTGTTGAAAATGGGCTTAGATGCAAGTAAACAAAACAATACCCAGTTTGCTATACAATTAATAAATGCATGGAATAGTTTAGGCCACGAGGAAAATAAGTATAACCCATATATTGTATTACCTATGAATATATGGCAACAATTATTCGAAAAGAAATATACAGAAACAAATGATTCAACATTAAAATCTAAAATTGGGATTACACTTTCAACTATCTTGATTGACTTGTCTAATTACAAAAAAGCGTTAGCCATTTTAAAGTTAGCCTATGCGGAGCGTAAAAATATTACACCAAATGAATATAAAATTTTGCTTAGTAATTTAGAGAAATGTTATAAATCAAAAAATGAAATAGCCAAAGCAATAGCTATTAGGAAAGAACTTGTCGAAAATAAATTAATGAACAATTATTGGAGAATATATAAAGCATGTGGATTAGGAGAAGCAGCAATTGAAGATTTTAAGTTATTTGAAGAAAAGAAATATTATGCTGGAAATAAGAATATAATTCAACCCGCCTATTATAATGACTTATGCAGACTTTATTATTTCAACAATGAGGTTGATAGCGCTGTAAAATATGCCGAATTAGGATTATACAATGTCGAGGCTGCAATACTAGATAATTCTATCCAATTTTTAAATAAAACGGAGATATTAACTAACTGGAAAGCTTTATACACAGCGTTTTTAGGTAAATGTGCTATGAATAAAAAAGATTACCTAAAAGCCATCCCAAAACTAAAATATGCTATTGCACACGGGAAAATTGATATTGAAAGTAACACATTGAGTATGATCTATTTAAGCTTGTGTTATATGAATCTAAATGATTATAAAAAATATAACACACACATAGATAGTGTAAAAAGTAGGCTTGGAACAATTGATGCCGAGGATGTTATTAGAAGTTATTACTCGGCGTCTCACTTGTATTATTCCAAAATTAATAAATTCGATTCCGCATTTAAGTATTTAACACGCTATAACCAGTATCGCGATAAAGTGAATAAAGGTGTTCAACAAAGTCAATCTATTTTATTATTAGGTCAGTTAGAGATACAGAAAAGAAGAACAGAATTAAATGAGAAAAATATAAATTTTTTAAAAATTGAAAGCGAAAATAAATATGCAAAAGGTCAAATATGGGGACTAGGTATTTTTATAGGTATTATTTCAATCATTTTAATTTTATTAACCTATTTTTTAGTCCAAAGTAAAAAAAATAAAAGAAAACTAAATTTAATCAATAAACAACTTAATGAAAATATTGCAATAACAAATGAACAGTTTAGCAAAAACGATTTTTTACTAAAGGAGTTACATCATAGGGTAAAAAACAATCTTCAATTAATTTATAGCCTACTCAACTTACAAAAAAGAAGGCTTAATGATCCAGAAACTAAAACTAACTTGACTGCAGTTCAAAACCGTATCCATACCATGTCTTTAGTACATGAATTTTTGTACAACTCAGACAACTATGAGTATATTAATGTGAACGAATATATCATCACGCTTACTAACCATCTAAAGTCGATATATAAAAAAGAGGAAAATGTTGAAATTCAATATAATATAGAAGAAGATATTGAATTAGAAACAGAGCGGATGATTTATCTGGGCTTAATTATCAATGAAATAGTTTCAAATACATTCAAGTTTGAAATAGGCAATGGCATGAAATCGATTATTAACATTTCCATGGCTTCGACCAAGGGTATTATTGAAATACACATTAGTGATAATGGTCCTGGTTTTAATAAAGATTTAGTGAGGACGGAAAGCTTGGGATTAAAATTAATAACAATCATGTGTACACAGCTAAATGCAGCACATGAAATCACAAGCAATGATGGTGTTCAACATACAATTAAATTTAGTTTCGACAAATCTTAATATAAAAAATGAAAGACAATAAAATTCTAATATTAGAAGACGATATAATTGTAGGAATTGATCTACAGGAAGTACTTATTGCCAACGGCTATAATACCATATTAGTTCATAATTACGAAACAGCATTAATCCAAGCAAAATTTTTTAAACCAAACCTTGCCATTTGCGACATCAACCTTGGAAAGGGATTAACAGGTATTGACTTTGTTAAAGATGTATATGTTTTATTACCCAAATTAGAAATTATTTATGTTAGTGCGTTTAGTAATAAACAAATGATGGACGAAGTAGCTGCTACAAACTCATTAAACTATATTGTTAAACCTTGGAATGAGGATCAAATTAAGGTAAGTGTAAAAATGGCATTTAACTACATTGAGAAAAAGTATTCACACGAGGATTTATTAAGTGGATTAAGCTTAACTGAATATAAAATAATTGACTTAATCGCTAAACAAAAAAAGAGCAAAGAGATTGGAGCGCTCCTATTTATATCTGATAAAACAGTACGAAACCATCGCTACAACATCATAAAAAAGCTAAATATACCCAATGACAACAATAGCTTGTTAAAATGGGCACTAACACATATGAAGGAGTAAAAATTTTAATAAACATCGCAACAACCTACTATTCAGC
>CAJBLA010000089.1 GCA_903953815.1 uncultured Bacteroidota bacterium
AAATCGGTCCCTTGGTTAGAAATATTCAAATTGATAGTCCATTTCAAGAATTGATTTTTTCAGGTATTATTTCCGTTATAAATAAAGAAAATGAACTTTTAATTGGTTTTGCTGTAGAAGGTTACTTTCATTATGCGATGTCTAGGTATTTATATACAATTGACCAGGACGGAACTATATTTAAAACCACCGATAAACTTTATACTAATAAGCTTAAAGGTATTAACGATGCAGTAGCTTTTTATTTAGAAATATTTATTCAAAAAGGCATCAATGATTTTATACCAAGGTTTATTGATAGATATCCGAATTGGAGTCGCGCCAGTGCGCGCGCATTAGCACAGGACATCATTTCTAATGGTGTAGGTTTAACAGAAAAGATTTTAAAAGACAAGTCAAATAGCGATATTGTTGTTCTAACCATGGTTATGGAATATTTTGAATATATCAATAAACCATTACCAAATCATCAGCTCGCTCATTCTATCATCAATATATTATCACCTGAGAATATTAATGAATATGGTCTTATCTCTGAATGTATCAAATATGTTGAACAAGAAACATTAGAAATATTTTATAATAGGTACCTATTGTTTACAGAAGAATCACATGAAAAAAATGATAACTTTATAAAAGTTTCCTATAAAATTGGAATTAATTTAGGAAAAGAAATTCTTAAATATACATACAAAGACAAAGCATTAATTATATATGATTATAATTATCAACTAACATTAAATAATGAAAAGTTTACCAAAGAAAATTTATGGCTATTGGGATTAATTGGACATCTTAAAAAGAGTATGGGTAACACTATTGACGCAATTATTGATTATAAAAAAGCTATAGAGGGATTATTTGAACATAATGAACCTTTTGCCGCTGCACAAAACCAGCTGAGACTAAGTGAAATATATAAACAGGAGAATAATCTATTGGATGCCCTTACTATAGCCATTAAAAGTTTGCAAATTATTAAATCCGAAAGTGGATTAGTACACTTGGTAACTGCAACTGCAATGAGCTATATAGGTTCTATTTATATTTATATGGAAGATTGGACTCAGGCTGAAGAGTATGTAAAAACAAGTATGACCATAAGAGAAAAGCTGATGGGTGATAATAGCACCAAGGTTTGCATTAACTATGTAAACTATGCTTCCGTACTTGCAAATACCCAAAGAACAGAAGAAGCTGAGAAGTATTTAAATAAGGCGCTTGAAATTAGGATTGGTAAATTTGGAGAAAATCACCAGGATGTCGCTTCTACCTTATTTGAAAAGGGTAATTTATATTACATGACCAATAGGCAAAATGAAGCTATTGAAATACATAATAAGGCTTTATTAATAAGAATTAATAAACTTGGAAATTCACATTATTTCACAATAAAGTCTATGCTCAAGTTATTTGAAATATATTCCGCATTAGAAATCATGAATGATGCATTAAAAATGGAAGAAAGAATTAATCAAAGTTTAGTAACATTAAAAGCAAATAAAGATGCAATCATTAATGAACTTAATAAAATAAAAGGTATTTAATATTTCCAATCAAAAATCATCTAGAATAATTGATAAAGTTTTTATAGACAGGGGATACTAGACTTTATATTTTTTACAAAATTTCTAATCAGTTCGTCAAGTATTATTGCGCTTTGGTCTTTTGATATCATCTATTTCTGATATAACAATGCTTTGTTATTATTTAAAATTATTCCTGAATTAATTTTTCATGATATAATGCCCAAATATTTACAAAACCTTTTTGTTTAGGCAAATTCTTGCCATGGAAAAGTTCTAAAAATAATCGTAACATTAATGGATTTAATAACTGATCAGTAAGGGAGCGATCAAAGTAAGTTAAGTCTTCTAGGGTAAAGAGTGGCTTATGTGTTTTAGCATTTTTAATAATATAGCTGCTCCAAGCCCCCTCTAATTCTTTTTTGTTTAATGGTTTTAACCAATGACAATAACGGGCTAGAATATTATCATCTTTGCCATCTAAATTATCAGGATATACTAGATCATCATATTTAGATTCTATATCAGGTATTTCAGCCTTTATATTAACACGCCAGGATAAAACTACTTTAATATGACCACCTTTGTTATTTTCTAATAAATTCAAAATACTTTGCAGTAATTCATCTGGTTGCGGATGCTCATTACCTCCATCAATTAATACTATAAAGGGATTTTCTTGCGTATATTTCTCAAAGGCAATTGAACTTTTTAAATCAAAATTCTGCGTTAAATTTAATTGAAATCTGATTTCTTCCCATAAATTTGCATAGGCCATTCTATTAGCCCTAATTAAAAGATTGTCAATATTTTTGTTGGCATATTGCTTACTAGTTTCAACCAATAGGTTCGTTTTACCACTTCCTGCTTCAGCAGATAAAAAGAAAAGGCCAGCTTTGGCTCCTATCCAGGATGAAAGGGATAACTCTGCATCCTCTCTAGTTTGATAAATACCATCCAATACCTTACGCTCCTTTATTAAGGTTTTTAAAACATCCGCTCTTTTATTTGAAATTAGGCTTTTTAGTATTTCTTGTGTTAACCCATGTTCATCATAAGGCGCTTCCATATCCTTGTCTGATAATAAAAAATTTAATCTCTCAAGGACAATTCCCGAAGTTTCATCAGATAAACTTTCAGGACTAAAGAATATGATTCGTTTACCCGTATTTTGCTCATATACCATCAACTTAGACTTTGATGCAGTATCTTGTCTAAAAAATTCTCCAGGGAGAACAAAAAATGGTACAAGACTTAAAGTATTGCCTTCAGCATTAACTAATTGTACTCTATCCTTAATATTTGTTTTATGGTTTGATGTGATTGGTTCTATTTCTACCCCCATTAATCTCCACATTCTTAAATTATCATAACATACCATAGTATATGATCTACAAAAATCCATTTTGATTAATAGATTTTTTAATATAGGTTCATATTTACTCCATAATTCTAAACACTCATCGTCTGAGGGAACCATTCCATGTCCTAAGTAACTATTTCTAAAATGTATTAATTCACCAATAGGTGTGAGAATTGTTGAATTAGATTCATATACATCTATCTCAATTTTTTTAAAATAACCTGGTAATTCTTTGATAAACCATTGATGATTGGCCTCATTTAATTGACTTACGCTGTCTCTAATAAATTTATTCCAATAACCAAATTGTGGTCTAAATAATAACTCTCTAAAATTGCTATTAAATTCTTTAATTTTTATATCAACATTAAAATATTCTGACGCAGTTAATAAACCTAAATATTTTAAATAATTTAAAAATGTTTCCTTTAGAAGATGTATTTTTTTATAAGGGTCTTGCTCAAGCACCGCTCTCTTATATGGATATGCTATGACATAAGGATAATGATTAATTATAGATTCAGTTAAGTCATCTAAGAGTAAATCCTCGTTTAATAACATTTGATTACTACATGATGGGCATAATTGTTGTATTCTTAGACCAACATTATGAATATTGAAATTGCAATTATCGATTTTGCAAAAATAATTACCAGTGTTTACTGAATTTATTACGCTAGTATAAATATGATATTTACACGTTATAGAAAATAAATTTTCATTTGAAATTATTAGTTCACCAGGCTCAATGTCATAATAAAGTCCTTTATATTCTTTACCATTATTTGTAATAACCTGTAGATTATTTAAAAAAGATATTTGCTCTAAAAATCGAATAAAAATTGGCAAATAAGTATTCAATATTACTAAACTTTCTTCATCGGAAATTACAGTACCATGGCCGAGATATTTATTTCTAAAATTAACAAGTAATTGCATGGGTGTGCCACTTGACTTAACTTTTTGAACTTTACCATATTCATCAGTAAAAGTATTTTCTACATCAAATTGTTTTTCTTTTTTAATTTTACTACTTGTTCTACCTAACATTAATAGATAGTTGTCAAACCACTCACTTTGATTCACCGCTACAATTGATAAGTATAATTTTTCAATTAAATCCGGCCATGCTCCATGGGTTTCTTTAGTATTTATTTTCTGTATTTTTTCATCTATCTCATCGTTCTGCAAACCCTCTTTTTCATATATCCCAATCAAAATATCACCAGCTAATCTCATACCTGAAATAAAAACATCAGAAATATAATTTAATTTTTTATAATTTGAAGTGGATATTAATAAACGATAAATTGAATTAGAGATACTGCTTGGAGAATAATTTAGTGAATTAATAAAAATTTGCGGAATGTTTTCATTTATAATTGGCAAGAGCGGCTCTTTACAAAAAGGGCAAATGTATTGTTCTACATAAAGATAACGTTCACATTTACAATTACTATTTGTGCATTGCGTAAATATATTCACTTAATTAGATATTTAAAATTCAGCTAAAAACACTAAAATAATATTACAGTGTTTTATTTTTTACTTTTAAATTATAATAGATCCATGTTCCCTTTGTGCCTAAAAATACCCAGGCTATAATACTTACAAGCCATGAAATTTGAGCTGGCGCTATATATATAACAATTAACAGGCAAATTGCTGATAAGTAAGCTCCTTTAAATAAAAGCCAAAATGCACCAAATAAAAAAGAATACCAATTCCATTTACCTTGATATGTTTCATTTGAATCTATTATTTTTTTAAATTCTTCTTGATAGTAAATATCTAGATTACTTAAGTTAGGATTGATTTGCATAAATTTATTTTTATATATTATTAATTATTGGAAACTTGTATTATAGATTTATTCGAAGGTGATTTCTACTCTTCTATTTTTCTGTTTATTTTCTTTAGTATTATTAATAGCTACTGGCATTTCTTTCCCCTTTCCATCAATTAAAATTGTACAATTAGTGATCTCATTTTTAATTAATTGTTGAATTGTTTTCGCTCTATTCAGTGATAATTGTAAATTATGGGCATCTGTCCCATCGGAATCCGTATAACCTATAATAGTTATTTTTTTTGGATTATTAACTTTTATAAAGTCAATAATTTTATTTTTAAATTTTTGTTCATCTGTCTTCAATTTGTAACTGTCAAATGAAAATAAGATATCAGGCAAAACAATCGCAACGTTATTTTTTCTAACAACATAAATATCAGTTTGCTCATCTTGTTTAAAAGAAGCTGTTTGAAGTCCAAAAATTGAATACCCTGATCTAAAGTTTGTCTCAAATATAAAACCAGTACCATCACGACCCTTTTTGGTAGGTATGAAGCCAAGTTTGTTTGCTTTGGCAAAATAAATGTTCCCATATGAGTCCTCTTTATAGCCCCAATCATCGGTATTACCATTAAGTCCTTGAATTTCAAAGGGTCCCTCCCAATGCTCCCAATCATTCCTATTTTTGCGCTTAAAATAATAAATATCAAGGTCTTTTTTGCCTTTTTTATAGCCATTGGAGCTTAAATACAGCCTTAATCCGTCATTTGATAGAAATGGGCTCCTTTCGGTGTTTGGAGTGTTAATTAGCTTTCCTAAATTAGTAGGATTAGACCAGCTATCTCCGTCTTTATAACTAACATATACATCTGTATTCCCCCAATAACTATCGTTCCACGTCCATCCTTTTTTATGATAAGCTCCAATGTGACCAGGTCGATCCGAGACAAATGTTAGCGTATTTCCATCCTCAGTCATAAAACCATCTGCTTCAGTATATATTGAATTAATTGGCTCGTCAAAATGAAAAAGATTGTAATTATTATTTTTTTTAGCCATAAAGATGTCTGTGGTAGCTGAGCCATTTGAAGAATTAACAGGCCCCATATTTTCTTGATAATTACCCGTAATCATTAAATTACCATTTACCATTAATTGCGAGACCGTTTCATGAAAATTAGTATTAATTTTTTCAATTGGCTTCGCGTCTTCCCAAATTCCATTTTTTAACTCTGAAATAAAAACATCTTCTCCGCCGAATTTTCTTGTCTTTGTAAAATCAATTTTATTTTCAAAATAACCAGTTCTATCCATTCCAGAAAATACTATAGTATTCCCATTGCTAGATGGACAAGGCAAGTATTCAGAAGCACTAGTATTAATATCATGCGAAAGTTTTGTAGGATTTATAAATTTTGAAGTAATATTAATTCGAAAATTAACATTTTCATTGGTCCTATTTTTAATATCAATAATAGAAAGCATTTTTGATGATAGATGAGTTGAATTAATATTATTCGCATCTTGGCACAAAATAAATAAGGAAATAATTAAAATTAAGTACAATATTTTCATTGTCTACTTTTTTAATGGTACAAAAATAAAATCCCCATTAAAGAATGGGGATTTTTATATAGTATAACGTAATAACGTTAATTATTCTTTAACATACAAGGACTTCATCAATACCTCGTCTAGAAAACACATTCCCTCGAATAAAAATGGCGAGCTTGAGAATCTAAAGTCTGAATCATTTTTGGTTTTTTGTCTAATTTGATTATTAGCAACCCAATCCTCATCTGATTTTACATAGTTCTCCAAATTAATTTCAACGAACTTATTTGCTTTTTCAGCAAGTTTAGAATGATCAAACAACTCCCATTCGCTAACTAATTTTACATATACTTTTAAAAACTCATCAAATCTTTTTAATCCGGTTAAATTTTCTGCGGTTGGCTGTATCTCAGGGAAGTGAAGTTTTTCGCCTAATTCGAAAATTAATTTATTTTCCATTTTAGCATCCCATTCCATCGAAACAGGAGAAGCATTATTCTCATCGTAGGTATAGCCAAACTCACCTAATATTTCAAAATCAGCAAAATCAGATTTAGAAACCAAGCCACGAGGACAAGCCAATCCTAGAGAAACTTCATTTTTAAGATTTTCCTTTTTAACTGTATAATTTAAGTATTTCAAAACACTTGAATTACCCTTTGCCTTCGCTAATGGGAAGTCATAAATTTCTAACCCTTTTTCGAAGCATTCTTTATAAAAATTTTCCGCAGTTTCTTTTCCTAGGGCTGTTGGTAACCAATCAAAAAGCTTTCCACCTTTACCAAAAGTGGAAACATGTAGATTAAATCCTTTTCCTAAGTTTAATTGAGGCTTACCGCTTTCTGCATCTTTTTTAACAATAGATGCAGTTAATTGAGCAGCATGGAATAATAATAATCCACAAACATAGGTTGCGACAGCAATCAATCCCCTTGTTTCATCTCTATTTAGTTCTTCATTCTCAGGATCCCATAGTTCTGAATAGAATGCTCTTTCTAAATCACTATTGTTTTCAAGAGATTCAAATAACTGGTTCGTGTAATATGCAGAAGTTTCGTCGTTTAAGTTTTCTAAACCTAAAATGCTTAATTTCTCTCTTCTTACAAAATGCGCGATACATTTTTGTATACTTTTTGATGCCCCAATTGCTTTTGAAATTCTATCTCCCGCAATTTTTACAGAAGACTGTTTCAAAAGAAGTGCCCTTTTGTCCCCGGGATCATTAGTAAGTAATAACAAATCGGAAGTAACTCCACCAATATCAATACCTAAAAATATTGAATCAGATTGTAGTCCAATCCCTCCCATTGTAAGCGCATAATTACATACTGCTTCACTTTCACTTAATGCAAGACTATATGAGTTGGGCTGTCCAGTAATTTTAGCTGTTTTAGCTTTTGCTCCATGAATTGGATTAACATTTTTTATTACTTCTTCATAAATCCCCTCATATGTTCTTCTGAGATCTTTAGGCATCGCATGTGGATAAGACCACATTACTTCGTTAGGTTTTTTGCCCATTGTAAATAATTCCGCACATACACACAACCAAACATTTTTTAAATAAGCTTTTTTATTCACGAGATATTTATCCTCTCTTTTCCATTTTAGATCATAAATAACCTTAGTTTCTTCATCATCTATTCTTAAATCCAATGCAGATCTATCACCACCCGTGATTGGAATATTTCTTTCTTGAAGCGTCACACCACCACTGATTGCTTGTGAATGTTGTAATTCATAATCAGATAATCTTAATGTGTTATGCAGAACAAGTGCCGACCTTAACGCATTTGATTGTAAATCGTTTTGAAAAAAGAATATTTGATTTGTTGTTGCATATATTGAATTATCATTCTTTTCACAACCTAAAACAAACACTCTTCTTGGCAGTATTTTTAAAGATGAAATTGTGTTGGTTCTATCCACCATTGAAATAGAAGTGTTAGTTGAACCAAAATCTATAGACACTTGTGCTGACTCTAACTCCCTTCTATCAAATGAATGATTTCTTAAAGAAGTTGCAGAATTAGCTGTGTGTGATATTAATATATAACCACAACAGTAATCATTAAGTTGCTCGCTACTTGTTCTTAATTCAACCCCAAGAAAAGGTACATTAGATTTGAAAATCTCGTACTTTATTTTTTTCTCTTTTAATTTTTCGAAACTATGTTCAACTATACAAGATGCTTTACTATTTTTATCTTCAGTCAAGTAGTATAAATTAGAATCACTTGTAAATTTCAAGGCTTCTAGATTATTTTCATCGGCAACAAGAGGGATTGACTTTATACCTTTTCCTTCATGTGGTATTTCTGAATATAAATAATATTCTGTCCAGTTGTTTGCATAGAAATTAGGCCATAGGATAATATTAGTATCTATAGGATTTTTTGCATTTGAAACAGGGTACTTTTTCGAAAAATAAGTGTCAAAACCAGAGATTTCAAGCTTTAAAGTGACATCTAACTCGTTTTTTTCAACATCATACCTTGCTGTTAATATTTTATCATACTTAAGACCCGATTGCCCCTTCCCTAAAATATCCATTAATTGATTCTGAAACTCCTTTAACCCTAATGAACTAAATGGCAACGAGAAAAAATAATCTACGCCATCTGAACCTCGAGCACAAAGAGTAGATGCTAGTTGACATTCATCTTCTTTTTCTTGTTTAATCATTAAAATCTGTGACAACTCTAAAGGCAATAACAACTTGTCGGGATTAAACTCAGGCAAATCACCTGTCTCATTATTTATTAAATATCTGCCGTCTTTGGTTCTATAAATTTTTACATCTATATCAAAAAGCTTATCAAATGGAGAATAATTTTTAAACTTGTCTGAGAAATCTAAAATACCTGATTTCTTATCATTGAATTCCTTATTAATCTCAACTAATTTATCTTTTACTTCGTTTTGAAAATCTCTTAAAAAAGAATGGACAGTTATTATATTAAATTCTGGATCTTTAAATTCTTTCTCAAAATTATTTACATTTTCTCTTAACTTGGTTAGGTAATGAAACAACTTTTCAAGCTCTACAGCTTGTAAATAATTGGAAGGATTTCTAAATCTTTTCTTGACATAAAAAGGGATGTCTGCCTCATTAAGATTATAATTTGCAGCTGGATACAAAAGCGTCATAGGATTAGAACCAGCAAAAACTGTATCGTCAATAGAAATTAATAAAACATAAGGGCTTTGATCAACAGTGTTTTTATCTTTAGTATTGTTTATTGGCTTCCAGAATTTTTCTTGATCAAAAAGCATATTCCCAAATGCCCCAGATATTTCATAAATGTTTTTTACACTTTTTAAAACCATCGCTCCAGATAATTCATTGTATTTTAAATCATCCGTATATTTTAATTCAACTTTTTCTACTTTAATTCTATTAGAATAAAGCGCCATGCAGGCAAGTATTCCTTTATATTCATCTTGAATGGCTCCGTATAAAAAATCCATCCCTTTTAAGTTAACCTTCTCTATTTTTTTAGCTTCAGAAACAAATGGATAACCAATTGCATTTTTTGTCATATACGCCCTTACCCATGGCGATGGAACACCTTTTATAATACTATATACATCGCCACTTTCAACGTCTAAAGATGAAAGTTCAAGTGAATTTACATAATTATTTACCTGTGTAAATGAATGCCACGAATCATCTGATTTAGGGACTCCTTTAGATAAACTACCATTTTTTGCCAGAATGGGAACTCTATTTGATGATGTATTAGCCATTGTGTAAATTTTTTAAATTAAAGTGTATCTTCTTTACTATTGTAAGAATCTAACGTAAAAGAATTAAAGGTCTTTCTCAAAGCTTCAAGCATTTCACCAATTTCACCACCAACTTCATTTCCATTAATTTTCTTAAACTTTGTTATAAATATATCTTCTGGGGATTTTTTTCCATTTAATTCTAAATATGGCACGAACCAATCTTGTGTGCTATATTTAAAATAATTACTATCTATTCCTAAAAATTCTTTTCCTTCTACACCAACACTTATTTTTAAAGTGCTAAATACCTGAGAGAACCACCCCGGAACTAAATCTTTACCACCGTCTTTTGGATAAGCTGAGAAATAATTAATAAAATAAGATAGTGTTTCTGAAATTTCGTCAGTAATATTATATTTAGAATTATATAACTTAAGGTCATCAGCTAGATAATTGATATTGCCATCATATTTTGCTCTTAATAACTTTGCTAAAGAGTAAAATGAGATAAGATTTTTTCGGACCTCTTCATGATATGGAATTTGAGTTATATCATTTGTATCACTTTTCTTAAACAAAATGTCATCGGCCTCAATAACTAATCTGTCATCAAATTCTAATAAGGATTTATACTGAAATTGTGTTGATGCAATATTTTTCAATTCATCTTTACCAGTAAAAGTAGGGCTAAAGAAATGATGCGCCGCCGATGCCGCAAAAACCTCTAATAAATGTGCGGGGTTTTCTTGTAGTTTACCGCCAGTAGTTGTTCCAGCTACATTATTTGTGTCTTGCGCTTGTAATACTTCCGACTTATATTTTTCAAGATCTACATCCGCTTTTGGCCAACCTAATAAATAAAGTCTTTTGTAGGTTTTAGAAATTGTAAAGTCATTTACATAAAAATTAAGCGCAGCTGCACTATTGTGGCTAAAAAATTGACTATCGGCAATAACTTTTTCATCTCTCTTTTGCGTATCAGTAGGCGAACTGAATTTAAAGTAATTTGATAATACAACTCCTGAATAATAAATCTTATCTGGATTAATATTACCACCTGTGATAATTTTAGCGCAATCAGAAATTGCTTTTGGTATTATTGGAATAGATGAAGCACCTGTACCTCCAAAAGATGATCCAAATGCAAAAACACGAGCTTCAGACTCATTTGCAGTTGAAATATCTTTGATGAATTTATATAATTCACTTGAGTTTTGATAAACTGGATTTGATATTGCTTTTTTAATTTCTTCAATGAAAGCATGATACATCAAATAAGATCCGAGATGGGTTTGAGCTCTATAACCATGGGATAAATTGAATTCTTGTGCAGCATCTTCATAAAAAATATTCGCCAATTTATGATTAATATCGGATGCCCCCCTTTCTAGTTGGGATAACATTACAAAATTTCTTCTATCATCTTTTGAATAATCAGGAACAAAAACTGATAACTCAATATCACAGCTAAAATATTCACTTCCTCCAATTGAGTTTCTGATTTTCCTATACGACTGAATTAGATTTTCAGCATTACGCTTATCTTTATTTTCCTCGTCTGTATCCATTAATAGCACATGAACTTTACCTAACTCCTTATACATACCTATTGCACATAAATTTACAAAGGCTTGTAAACATCTCATTCCAGTTCCACCAGCTGCAATTAAAAAATTATTATTTGCCATCTTATATTATTTTAAAATAATCCGAATTTTTTTCCGTTTGAAACAAATACCGTCCAAGGTTTATATCCAATAAAACGTCTTAGAAATTTAGCACTTAACCAAAATGTCAATATGTAAACTAACATACTAATTAATGTAACTGGTAAAACAAATGATTTTAAAGAACTCACTATTGTTGATAAATCCTCCTCATTCATTCTTGCTCTCCATGAACTAATAAAATAATCAACTATAAATGATAATTCTACTAAAAATAAAGAGACAAAACCCGTAAAAAATATTGACCTTCTAATCAAAACATCTTTTTGTTTTAATGAAGACATCTTATACCCCACTTTACTTACTAAAAAAAGGTAAATCAAGGCATAAATAAAGCCTAAAGAAAATAATATTAAAATTAATTTAACTTTTAAGGCGTTTGTATCAACTATTGTATATTCCATACTTTTAATTTATTTATCGTGAAATGTAAATATGCTAGAACCTAATGTACTTTTAGCAGAATTATCACCTAATACATTAGACTTATAATCATCAAGAGAAAGTCTTAAGCTTTCTCTTAGCGCATCGTTGACCATTGTCCCATATTTTGATTCAAAATCCCAGCTTAATCTATTATCTAACTCTTTTAATTGCAATTCGGTTATTGATATTTTTGAGGCAACTAATTTACCAAAACCCTTATATGCTGACATATAATTTTCTGATACTACATTTTTAGCAAATTCAAATTGAATTGAAGTATCACCTAAAATTTGAGCAATGATGTCATTATTTTCAACTACTTCTTTGCTTTTATAATTTAATGCTTTTTTTGCCCATTCTTCAGTGCTAAGTGCTAATGCATTATAATATACTTTTGATAAATCAAATGACTGGGTCTTAACTTTTACATGATAAGGGCTTTTGTTCTCAACCTTTATTATACAAGAAACTGGTTTGCCAGAAAAACTATTTTTAATTAATGATGTATGACTGTATGCTAATACTTGTGTATTGTAATTTTCAAAGATTTTAGATTTTTTTCTTGAGTTTTTTATTGAATTATACTCCTTTATGCATTCATCAGGAGTTGAATTTCCAAACAAAAGACTAACGTTAGATGGGCTAATTTGAATTGGATTTGAAATAAATTGAGATAAGTCATTTTTTAAATCCGTGAAATCCTTGTTGGAGCAATTTTTTGGTACAAAGAAAATGTAATAAATATTCTTTGTTTCATTTTTCCCATAATAATTTTTTGCAGTGTATTGAAATGGGTAAATAACTATTTCGTTATCTTCTTTAAACCAATTTGTAAAATATTGTCTCGCCCAAGTGGAATTATCAGCGGTTTCATCACGTGTAAATTTTCCGTTTTTTAATCTCTTATCAGATTTTAGACCTTCATCTAATAAAAAATCTGTGATAATAACAGTTATCTTATTGTTTGCTTTTGAAGCACTTTCAAATGCAGGTTTTAATTTTGAAAAACTTTTATTATAGTTATTGGCATTTTGTAAAATTGCTGCATCAGCTAAACTATTTAAACCTTCTATTGGTTGTATTATTGTTTCATCGTCGACGTGGAAGTATTTATATTCAGTTTTATGACTTGGATCAAACCTTTTCATAACAGATGAAATAATTGAATATGATTTATCAATTCCTATATTCATTCCAGCAGACATATCCACTATTACATCTGCTTGGTTAATGTTATTAACTTTATCTTTTTCTTTAGCAAATACCTTAAAAAAATCATTTGTAGTCACTCCTTTGCCTATTTCTGAATAAAAGGAATTTAATTCGCTTTTATCGAAAGATATACCTGATACAGAAATTGCCTCGTCTTTATATTTAATTTGGAGTTCTTCAGGAGATGGATTACAACCAATAAATGTAATAGTTGTAATAAGAATAAGAAATAAATAGTTATGGACTATCTTCATATATTATTGTTTCTAAGTTAATGAGTCAAAAAAGTATTTTATAGCGTAAATACTATTTTAAAATAGTTAATTAGTTA
>CAJBLA010000090.1 GCA_903953815.1 uncultured Bacteroidota bacterium
AATTGGGGAAGAGCTAGCGAAAAATTATTATATTCAAGGTGGAAATGGGGAAGTAAAGAAGGTTTTATTGAACAGAGAGTTATATATGCCATCAAACTATTAATAAAAATTAAAAAATAAAAATATGGGCTTTTTTGACAAGTTATTTAAAAACAATTCTAGTAATAAGGAGGCTTTTCCAATTAATCTATATAATCAAATTATTAAAGATAACGGCAAAAATAATGTTGTTTTGGCAATCGAGAGTTTTAAACCATTTCCTTCGCCTCCTTTTGTAAAACATTCAGAAAGGGGACAAAGATCAAATAAAATATTTTATTCAAAAATGTTCAATGGAAAAATTACATTGACAAAAGAATTTTTAAAAATTGATAATTTTAGTGCCTTACACACACCAGAATTTGACCTAGAGGAAGATTTCGAACTCGATTACACATTAACTATTTATATGACTACAGAAAGTTGGACACTAGATTACCACGATAAAAATACAAATCAAACTTATACAATGATTTTTGATCAGTTTTTGTATTATGGAGGTAAATAAAATTCATCACAATTAAATCTTGAAAGCTTTTTGTTGATAAATAGTAATATTTTTTTATGCCAAGACAACTCCTAGCTGGTTTTTATTCTGATGTTTTATTAAATGCTATAAAAATTCATTATAAAGATCATGCAATTAAAGTAACTAAAGAATTATTAAATTCTCTATGTTTTTTTGATACAGATCTTCCAACCAGGCAAAACTCTATAGACAAAGAAAGTAATTTATATAGCATAATTGCTGTGTATCATAATTATTTACAAAGAGGTTTGCCAACTCATTCAAATATAATGGTTGAAGAATATCTTGTTTCTGTTTGGGGGGATATTGATAAATTAATAAGTGATACGGGGACAATTGAATATGCGCAAAAAAATTCTACTATTGATTTCACAAAACAACTTTTCTCTTCTTTGTTTATTATTGATCCTAGAATTGGCAAAGAGCCATTAAATAACAATACTTGGAAAACCTGGCTGGGAAGTGATTTAGAAAGAAGATTTTTAGATGAACATCTTTTAAATAGGTTAGGACAACATTGGTTACAATTGTTAGAACCTCAACGTTCTGTTTCAAATATACTATCATATAGCTATAAGTCTGGAGAATACATCAAAGAATTATATAATCAACCTATAGACAATATGGGAGAACAAAGGGTTGATTTTGCAATAGAAGTTCCTTGTATACTTTCTAAAGAAGGTCGTAGGGGACTTATTTTAGAAGTTGATGGTTCGCAGCATTTAAATGATAGAGCTCAATATAATTTAGATCAATATCGTGATCAAGCAATGCAATGCTTAGAAAATACTCGCTGGGCTACTTTAAGAGCAAAATCAAGTGAATGGGCCAAAATACCTGCTTTATTAAATAATTATTCTTCTTTTTTTGAAGATAAATATTTCGAACGTATTAAAGATAATTATGAGAAACCCATTTGGGAAAATGAAGTTGGGCTAAAAGCATTAAATGTTGCATTAACTCCAATTGGCGTTGCTCGAATTCAAAAAGTATTAATTGAACTAATACTAAATGGGACGCTTTCAATTCAAAAAGAAATATGGAAAATTGCAGTGGTTGAAAGAGATATTGATTGTGCAGAAATTGCAATTAAAGATTTTAAAAATAGTTGGAAAATATTCAATGACTTATCAGGTTTTTATTTAGAACTTCCATTAATTGAATTAACAATTTATAATTCTAAAGAGTTTAATGCAAAAGAGATAAGAATAAATAAACTTTCAATCAATGAATCATATAATTATATTGGTGATTTATTAATTGATATTAGTGTGTTACAAAAGTGGGGTCTTACTGATACAATTCAAACAGAACAATCAATAAATAAAGTAACAATAAGGTCAGCACATTCAAAAAAGGAATTAAGAGACTTTTTAAGCGCACCGCTAATAAATTATGTTGAATTACTTGATAATATAGAATACGAAAAGC
Source organism: uncultured Bacteroidota bacterium (assembly GCA_903953815.1). Classification (GTDB taxonomy): domain Bacteria; phylum Bacteroidota; class Bacteroidia; order Chitinophagales; family Chitinophagaceae; genus Sediminibacterium. Next base: position 2,000 of record CAJBLA010000090.1, read on the forward strand.
AAGTATTAGATGAAAATATAAATGTAAAGAATTTAGAATATCTAATACAATCTTCTTTTAGAAAAAAATCATTAAGGCCTGGCCAATTACCAATTATCAATAAAGCATTACAACTAAATTCCGTAATTGGACTTCTACAAACAGGTGGCGGTAAGTCTTTAACATATCAAATTTGCGCTTTACTTCAACCTGGCGTTACTATTATTATTGATCCGATTAAATCTTTGATGGAGGATCAAAATTTAGGACTTATAAAAAATGAAATTGACTCTACTATTTTTATTAATTCATCATTAAAAACACATTATGAAAGAAAATGGGCACAAGATCAGTTAATTGAAGGTAGAGTTATGTTTGCATTTATTTCACCCGAAAGACTACAGATACCAGGTTTTAGAGCATCACTGAATGAAATGCAAAATATATATGATAAATATTTCTCCTATTTTGTCATTGATGAAGCCCACTGTGTATCAGAATGGGGACATGATTTTCGCACCTCTTATTTAAAACTTGGTGCAAATGCAAGAACTTTTTGTAAAACCTGGGGGAGTGAAGATAAATTAACTTTATTTGGGTTAACCGCAACTGCTTCTTTTGATGTTTTGTCTGATGTAAAAAGAGAATTGCAAATCGGAGATGAAGATGTTATTTCAAATTTAAATGCGCATCGAAAAGAATTGATTTATAGAATTCATGATGTTAAATCTGACTTAAGCAAAAATAGTATTGGTTGGTCTGCAAGCCAAAAAGTTGGCGATGCAAAAATAAATATTCTAAATTCAATTTTAATAAATTTACCAAATGAACTTAATGAAGAAACTGATAGTAATTTAATTCCAGATAATTTTGATAGCCTTGCCTTTTATTCAAAAAATGATAAAGATAAATATTATAATGGAGTTTTAATATTCTGCCCGCACAAAAGTGAAAAAAGTCCAATGGGCGTAAATTATGTAGCACCTAGATTAAAATTAAATGATATCAAAGTTGGTACATTTTATGGTTCTGATAGCTCTGATGAAAAGCAATTAGATGTGTCAACTTCAGAAACAAATCAAAAGAACTACATAAATAATGAACTTAATATATTAGTTGCTACCAAAGCTTTCGGAATGGGGATAGATAAGTCTAATGTTAGAAGTACAGTACATTTTAATTTTCCGTCATCAATAGAATCGTTTGTTCAGGAGGCAGGTCGAGCAGGAAGAGATCAAAAAAGAGCTTATTGCCATGTTCTATATTGTAGTGATGCTAAACATATTGACACTAATATAGTCAATTCATTTCATTCTAATAATTTTAAAAGTATTGAACATGATTATGAAATGCTTTTAGAGTTATTGGAAGAAATAACCTACTCATCTCAAAAAATTTCAAATCAAATTACACAAAAAGTTTTTGAAGAACTAGGTGAGGTAGTTCAGATAAGGACATGGGAAAAGAATGGTTTTAAAAACCTATATGTAAATAAAGCCTTTCAAGTAAGTTATGGATCAATTGACTTAATAAATCTTAAAATAGATATACGAAAAGTACATGAATCTATTGATATTAATCTTGCTAATCAAATTCTTGATTTTATAATAGATTATATTAAGTCAAAAGCACCAAGTAATAATTACTTTGATTGGTTAGAATCTGAAGTAATTGGAAATAGTCAACCAGGAATCGAAATACTTTTAAAGAATAAGCCATTAGGCACAAAACTCCCAGATATTACTATTGGCTTTAGAAATAATAGGATTAATGTAATAACTGATTTATTAAAATCACATGTTTCTGATACTATTACAGAGTGGATGGTTGAGACTGCTTCTAATTACTGTGATAATATTACAGATTTCTATAGTAACATGATAAAAGATGTAAAGAAAAAAGAAAATTTAGATGTTTCAGATAAGCTACCTTTTATAGATAAAAAAGCCGAAAAGCAACTTAATAAGTATTTTTATCAAATTAGAAGTGAAATTGACACATTCAAAGCTATTTATAGACTTTCAGTAATAGGTGTAATTGATGATTATGAAGTTGATTATGCATCAAAAAGCGTAAAGCTATTTATTCAAAGTAAGTCTAATGAACAATACTTGAAGAATTTAGAAGATTATTTGACTCGATATTTATCTCCAAAAAGAGTAGACGAGTTGATTGAAGTTGTAAAATTAAATAATAAAGGCACCTTAATTAGAAATTGTGCTCATGCATTAATCGAATATGTATATAAATTTATAGGAAGTAAAAGAACTAGAGCTATCAATGAGATGCAGAGAGTATGTGAGGTTGGTATTGCGACTCAAAATCATGAAGATATTGAAAAGGAGATAAGATTATACTTTAGTTCTAAATATACTGAAGCATTACTTGAAGATACAAAATTCGGAAAAGATTTTAATTTAATAATTTTGGAAAAATATCTGAATGAAACTAACGGTGTTGCTGATTTATTGGAGCATTTACGTGGTTCGACATCAAGAATACTTTCAGACAATCCAGATAATGGGGCGCTTTTGATCTTAAATGCATATTCAACTTTATTACTTGAGACGAAGTATATAAATGGGAATTTAATTATCCGAAGTAATTTTCTCGTTGAAAAAGCAGTTGAAGATTTGGAAGCTGGATTATTTAGATTTGAAGATAAAGGCATAAATATAATGCTCGTACTTAATTTAATACGTAAAGATTTACTTGAACAAAATGCTGGATTAGAGAATATAATTGAAGAGATCTCACTATTAATTTCAATAAAGCAGCATACAGAATGGACCAAAAATTTTAACAAAAAATATATAGCATAAAATGACAACTTTAGACAGAATTAATTCAGAACTAACTACTTTACAAGAGGAGTTATCGCAATTGCAACATTTTACAGAAGAAATAGGTATGGCAAAAGAAGCTTCAGTTAATGTTGTTGCAATGTCAAAAGATTTTATTGTTTCTTTTCAAAAAAGGGTAGAAATAATTAATAATGAAATGAATAAAGCTGCACTTGAATTTTCAAAAGCATGTAGTGATAGCTCAAAAGAATTAGACGAAGCAAGCAAAATTTTTCAAAAAGGGATAAATGATGCAAAAACTACATTATCAGACGTAGGCACTGAATTGGGAATAGTAGCTGAGAAGGTTAATGAACTAGCTTTAAAAATTGATTCAATTAACATCCTAGGGCATTTTGAAAGAATTCACACAACACTTAATGAAATTAAAATAGATGAATTAAAAAATTTTGAAAAATTACTTAATATAATTGCATCTTTGGATTTTGACATAAAGGATAATTTTAAAAAAAATAAAACAACTCAAATCATATTAATGGCAAT
>CAJBLA010000091.1 GCA_903953815.1 uncultured Bacteroidota bacterium
AAAGTACGCACAAAAACCTAACTTTGCTTCATGCAGTACACGCTAAAAAAATCATTGGGTCAGCACTTTTTAAAGGATGCCTCCATTTGTATTAAAATTAAGGAGGCCTTGCTTGAACAGGAAATTGCCCAATTATTGGAAGTGGGTCCAGGCGGAGGGGCGCTTACGCAGCATATTTATGACATTCCCGCTAAGGATTTTAAGGCGATTGAACTAGATACTGAAAAGGTCAATTTTTTATTGCATACGTATCCTGAATTAGAGGGTAAATTGATTAATGCCGATTTTTTAGAAATGAATGTACCGTTTTCGGATGAATTTGTAGTGGTGGGAAATTTCCCTTACAATATATCTACACAGATTGTTTTTAAAGTACTGGATTGGAAATTGCAGGTGCCGGTGATGATTGGGATGTTTCAAAAGGAAGTTGCGGAGCGAATAGCTGCTAAACCTAATTCAAAAGCTTATGGTATTTTGAGTGTTTTAGCACAAGCGTTTTACGATGTGACTTACTTATTTGATGTACCACCAGAATCATTTACACCGCCACCTAAGGTAATGAGTGGCGTAATTCAAATGAAAAGGAAAGCGAATTTCCCTACGATGCTTTCTGAAAAAAGTTTTTATCATATTGTTAAAATGGCTTTTGGCCAGCGCCGTAAAATGTTACGCAATCCGTTGAAGCCTTATTTTACCTCTGCACAATTGGAGGATCCAATATTTACCAAACGCGCCGAAAATTTAACTTTTGAGGATTATGCTGCTTTAACTTTTAAAATGCACATCGCATCAACATAAACGACTTATTCGACATAAAAATATTGTACAATGGCAATGAGAATTATTATTACAGCACCAGCACATCCTTTCTTAATGGAAACATTAATGCAGCAAGGGTATGAGGTTATGTATGAACCTGCTATTACCTACGATACGCTCTCAAAAATTATTGATACTGCTACTGGATTGGTCGTTACAACGCGATTAAAAATTGATCAATCTATAATTAGTGCGGCAACGCAATTGAAATGGATTGGTCGCATCGGAAGTGGAATGGAATTAATTGATACCGAATTTGCTGCTTCAAAAAATATTCAATGTGTGAGTAGCCCCGAAGGAAATTGTACCACTGTGGGGGAACATGCTTTAGGTTTATTATTAAGTTTAATGAATCGTATTCATAGTTCTTACGCTGAAATAAAAAATGGACAATGGATACGTGATGCAAATAGGGCAGATGAACTCACTGGAAAAACAGTGGGCATTATTGGTTTTGGAAATACCGGTGGTGCTTTTGCAAAAGTTTTATCAGGTTTTGATGTCAAAATATTAGCCCATGATATTTACAAAACAAACTTTGATACCGTGCAAGTTAAACAAGCGAGTTTACAGCAAATACAAGCACAGGCTAATGTGATTAGTTTGCATCTGCCATTAACGGAGCTCACCTACCATTATGCGAATGATTCCTTTTTTAATGCTTGTGTTCAAAAGCCCTATTTTTTAAGTACTTGTAGGGGTGCGGTGACCAATACCGATGCTTTGCTTAAAGCGCTTCAAAATCAATTACTTAGCGGGGTGGGCATGGATGTACTTGAAAACGAACAATTAGATAGCTATCATCCTTCAGAACAGGCGCGTTTACAGGCGCTTATGGCGCATCCTAATTTCATATTAACCCCGCATATTGCAGGCTATAGCCATGAGGCCTATTTGAAAATGTCTCAAATCCTACTAGGAAAATTAGGCATTATTTGACCTTAATTTAATATCTTTGCACAGTGCAACGCTTCATTTATGTGGCGTTGTATTTTTTTTATAACTAAAGAGAACTTTATGAGTGAAATTAATATGTATGTTACGCAAGAGACCTTTGATAAGATGCGTGAGGAATTACATCGAATGAAATCGGTGGATCGTCCTGCGGCTTCTAGGGCTATTGCGGAAGCTAGAGAAAAAGGGGATTTAAAAGAAAATGCGGAATATGATGCGGCTAAGGAAGCGCAAGGCATGTTAGAAGCAAAAATTAAGCAACACGAATCTGCCATCTCCAATGCAAAGATTGTGGATACGAGTACCATTGATACAAGTAAGGTAACTATTTTAACTAAGGTGACGATTACGAATCAAGCGACTAAAAAAACAGTCACTTATCATTTGGTGGGAGAAAAGGAAGCGGATTTAAAAGCTGGTAAAATTTCAGCATCCTCGCCGATTGGAAAAGGATTATTAGGTAAAAAAGTGGGCGAAATTGCCGAAGTGGTTGCGCCAAATGGCACTATGAAATTTATGATTGATAATATTACTATTTAGTAAAGTAGCATACTTAAATATTATACCCCGTCAAAGCGCCCACATTAATCTTGTGGGCGCTTTGTTTTTTTAATTAAATTAGTGTTTCAATACATTGACTATGACTTTGTTTTCAAAAATTATCGCGGGCGAAATTCCTTCCTATAAGATTGCAGAATCGGATCAATTTTTTGCCTTCTTGGATATTTTTCCACTGCAAAAAGGACATGTATTGGTGGTGCCTAAAATAGAAGTTGATAAAATATTTGAAGTGCCGGATGATTTTTTAGGGGCGTTATTAATTTTTGCAAAGCCCATTGCCAAAGCAATCGAACAAAGTTTTCCATGCAATCGCGTAGCCATGGTTACCGTGGGTTTGGAAGTGCCGCATGCACATGTGCATTTGATTCCTATTAATGAAGCAAAGGATATGGAATTTTCTCAACCTAAATTAAAATTAAGCAAGGAGGAATTTGAAGAAATTCAAAAAATCATTCAATCGCATTTGCCTGCCTAAGCGGTTTTAAGTGGATATGATTTTCTGTGAAATAATAAATTAAGGCGCTATTTAACTTTAAGCCTTCCTGGATTTTTTGCTAAAAAAGCATCCCAGCCTTTTAATCCTTTTGCGCTAGGTATAACTGGGCTACTCATTTGATACCAATGACAAAGCGCGACGCCTAATGCATCAGTGGCATCAAAATATTGCGGTTGTTTTTTTAAATCTAAAATTCGCTCCAACATTTTCCAAACCATATCCTTGTCAGCATTACCATTCCCCGTAATGGATTGTTTTACTTTTTTTGGTGCATATTCGGTCACCGGTAATTTAAACTGCATCGCTGCGGCAATCGCTACGCCTTGTGCGCGTCCTAATTTTAGCATGCTTTGTACGTTTTTCCCAAAAAATGGCGCTTCAATGGCAAAATGTGCAGGCTCATATTTTTCGATGAGTTCAATGATTTTAGCATGTATTAATTGCAGGCGCGCGTAAATGTCCTTTTCCTTGGTCAATTTTAATACGTCCATATGTATTAAAACAGGCTTAGAGCCGCCTTTTAAAATAGCAAAACCTAGGATCTGTGTTCCGGGGTCAATTCCTAAAATAATGGGTGTTTTTGACATTTGCATTAAAGTTACAAATATGATGGCAAATTCCGAACTTTACCGCCAATGAAGGAGGTATTAATAAATCGTTTACGCAGTTGGGGAAATAAATCAATTGGATTAATCCTATTTGTAGTTTGCTTGGTCGCTATTTATAATAAAGTAGCGCACAATGAAAATTTGAATCAATACAGTACGGACATTAAAATTCAGTTTGAGAAAGTTACTTTTTTTGAATGGGGTGTTTTGTTATTACTTTTTTTATTGAACTATTTAATGGAAGCAATCAAGTGGCAACACTTACTCGCATCTTGGAGCCCCATTTCAATTTTTAAATCTTATAAGTCAGTATTGATTGGTCAAGCTTTTGCTTTTTTTACACCTGCGCGTTCGGGTGACTATGTAGGACGCATTTTATTGCTACCTCCGGGAAGTAAAATTAAAGGGGTGGCACAATTGGCTTGGTCCTCCTATGCGCAACTCATCATTACCATTAGCATTGGGAGTATCGCACTTTTTTTTAATCTGCCCTTTTTCCCCTGGATCAAATGGTTCATGCCACTGGGCTTGGTCGCTGCTTTACTTGTTTATTTTCATCCAGGACAATTTAAAGGCTGGTTAAACAAAATAAATAAACTACAAATTGAAAATAAATTAAAATTGAATTTATTGGGGCTGTCTTTTTTAAAATATGTTGTTTTTGTGCTTCAATATACATGGGCAATTAAAATGTTAAACATACCCATCGCCAATATTGATTTGTGGATAGCATTAGGGGTGTTGTTTTTATTACTAAGTATTATCCCTTCAATCAGTTTAACGGATTTAGTGATACGTGGACAAATTATTGTAGTATTATTGGAACCCTACTATAACAATAGTTTAATGCTTATATGCTTAAGTACCATCATTTGGGCCGTTAACTTTTTATTACCTGCCATTATAGGGGCATTTTTATTAATTAATTTCCGCATAAAGCAATAATTTTGCATGAGGCTAATGATCAAGTGCGTCATTTTAAATTAAAGACCCTGTGTACCTTATATTAATATTATTAAGTTCATTATTATCTTTTTTTCCTTCCAAGGAACGGGAGGGCTTGTGTAATCAAATCAATAAATCCTATCAGATTGGTGAAAAAGTGAGATACACGATTTATTATAATGTTATTGGTCTGTATGTGAATGCGGGTAAGGCGGAGTTTAGCATTAAATCATCCACTTGGAATAACGCACCGGCCTATACATTTACACTCAACGGTCGCTCTAATTCAAAATATGATTGGATTTTTAAAGTCAGAGACAAATATGAATCAGTGGTAGATGCAAAAACCTTATTGCCCTATCAATTTACGCGACATATTAACGAAGGCAGCTTTCATAAAAAGCAAGAAGTGCTATTTGATCAAAAAAATAACACAGCCACTAGTGAAACGGGTGTTTTTAATACTGCTGATTGTACATTTGATGTTATTAGTGCCATTTATGCAGCACGAAATATTAATTATGAAAAATGTCAAATCAACGATAAAATCAATTTGAGTTTTTTTATTGATGATACTTTGTATCCTTCTTATTTTAAATTTTTAGGTCGATCTGAAATCACGACACAATATGGTCGCTTTAAAGTAATTAAATTAGCGCCCTTGTTGGTGAAGGGCAGTATGTTTGATGGTGGTGAAAAAATGATTGTATGGGTAACGGATGATGAAAACCATATCCCCGTTCGCATTGAAACACCCATTGTGGTTGGTAGTATTAAAGTGGACTTAGATGGCTATGAAAATATCCGACATCCCTTAACCTCATTGATGGAAGTAGTAGAGTAGCGGTGAACTTTATTGCTGCAACCAGGTGTGCAATGTGAAACTTGCATTGGATCTAATTCCTTTTTCTGTTTCGTGTAAACTGCAACATTCATTGAATGCGTCGTGTTCAAAAAACAAAGTGTAATTATTTTTCACAGCTTCATTTAAAAATAGTTCTTTTTCGGATAGTGTGATTAATGGTTGCATATCATAACCCATCACATAAGGCAGCGGGATATGTGCCACGCTGGGCAATAAGTCGGCCATAAAAACCAATTCACGTCCACCTATATTTATTTTTGGAATTAACATTCCTTGGGTATGTCCATTGACAACAAAGCAAGTAATTTGGGGACTAAAATGAATTTCCTGTAAGTTGTTTGCACTTTTAAATGCAGGGAGGCTAATTAATTTTAATTGGCCACTTTGTTGTAAGGGTAAAATATTTTCTTTTAAAAAGGAGGCTTTTTCTCGCTTATTGGGGTTTAGTGCTAATTCCCATTGTGGTTCACTTACCCAATAAGTAGCATTCGGAAAAGTTAATGTAAAGGTATCATTTTCTTTAAGTACCGCTCCTCCTACATGATCAAAATGTAAATGTGTTAATAATACATCCGTGATATCATTGGGACTGCAATTTAATTGATGTAAAGCATCTTTGAGTGTAACAGTTTCATGGGGATGATAATGACTTAAAAATTTGGCATCTTGTTTGTCACCCATACCAGTATCAATGAGTATTTTTCGTTCTCCATCAATCACCAACAAGCAACGTAAAGACCAAGTACACAAATTATTATCATCTGCCGGATTTAGTTTGTTCCAAATTCCTTTGGGCACAACACCAAACATAGCACCGCCATCTAATTTAAACTTACCTGTGTCAACACTAAATACCTGCATGTCCTTTTAATTTTGAAGTGCGATACAATAAAACAAACCCAATGATAAAAAATATACACAAAGCCAATACGGAGTTTCGTTGTGATCCAGTGATTTCATTAATAAAACCAAAGCTAAACATACCAATAACAATCGCTACTTTTTCTGTAACGTCATAAAAGCTGAAATAACTAGTAGTGTCATGTGTTTCAGGCATCAACTTGGAATAAGTACTTCTGCTCACGGATTGTATACCGCCCATGACAAATCCAACAATAATGGCTAAGCTATAAAAAGGCATGACACTATTGCGTGGTAGGTAGTAGCCCATAATACAACCGCCAATCCAAATCAATATTGCTACCATTAGTGTATTAAAATTTCCCCATTTACTTGCCAGCTTCGCCATCAGATGTGCGCCTGGTATAGCCACTAATTGAATAATTAATATGGCTATAATTAGGTTAGTGGTTGGTATATTTAGTTCACTCTTTCCATAAAGTGTTGCAGCTAACATAACAGTTTGAACGCCCATATTGTAAAAGAAAAAAGAAACTAAAAATTGTTTTAAAAGTGGTTGTGTTTTAAGTTCAATCCAAACCTTGTGTAGTTCCTTGTAACCTTGTGTAATTAAATTTTTACTGTGTGCGCCTTTCACTCCTTTACTTTGAGGAAGTCTTGAAATAGCTAACCAACCAAAGCTGACCCACCAAACTCCAACCAATAAAAATGAAATCTGTGATGCTTTACCCACCGTGATACCAAACAGTTCAGGTTTTAATACAAACACAAAACAAATAATTTGTAAAAGTACCGAGCCAATATAACCCATCATAAATCCTTTCGCGCTAATACGATCGCGATCCTCCGGTGCTGCAATTTCAGGTAAATAGGAATTATAAAAAACCAAACTACTCCAAAACCCAACGCAAGCAATGATTACTGATATAAGGCCTCCGGTTATGTGGTCGCTATCAAAAAAATAAAGTGAGGCGCATGACAAGCTACCCATGGTGCAAAAAAACCGAAGAAACTGTTTTTTATTACCTCTGTAATCGGCAATAGAGGATAGTATCGGCGACATAATTGCCACAATGACAAAAGCAATAGCTAGTATATAATTATAAAGTGCAGTATTTGAAAATTCATAGTCCCCAATTTTAATTTTATCAATTAAGGTATTTTCATTGCCGTCGCCAGTAACTGCTTCATAGTAGGCAGGGAAAATAGTGGAAGTAATGACCAGATTGTAAACACTATTGGCCCAATCGTACATGGCCCATCCGTTCACAACTTTTTTTGAGGCAGTTTGCATACGCATATTTATTAGTGTTTTAAAAATACTAATAAATACCCAACTCTCCTATAGATGGGGTTAGCAAAGATAATTGGTGTATAATAATATCAATATGGTGATACCTAACACAATTCGGTACCAACCAAATGGGGCAAATCCCATTTTTTGAACAATTTTGATAAAAAACTGAACGGAGACTAAGGCAACTATAAAAGCGACAATAGCGCCAATCAATAATGTAATGAGGTTATCTGAGGAGAACACTTCAGGATTGGTTTTGTATACATCCAAGGTGCTTTTCGCGGAGGCTGCCATCATGGTAGGCACTGCTAGGAAAAAAGAAAACTCCAATGCTATTTTTTTGCTTAATTTTTGACTCATTCCGCCAATAATAGTAGCGGCACTTCGGCTTAAACCTGGGAAAATAATGGACAACACCTGAAAGCAACCAATGATGAAGGATTTTTGATAACTGATTTCACCTGCATCATTATTGATAATTGTAGGAGTCTCATTTGCTTTAAATAGTTTGTCAATAAACAATAGAATTACACCACCTGCAATCATGACAATGGCAATCACCCATAAATTATTTAGGGCTGCATCAATGTATTTTTTTAATAAAGCACCAAATAGTAAAGCAGGGATTACAGCTACGATCAGTTTCAAATAAAAACTATAATGCTTAAAATCGAAAAATCTTTTATAATAAATAACCACTATGGAGGCAATGGCAGCTAATTGAATCACAATTTCAAATAAGTCTACAAAAGGGGAGTCGTCAATTCCTAAAAAAGGATTCGCAAACTTCATATGTGCGGTGCTTGAAATGGGCAAAAACTCAGTGATACCTTCAATGATGGCAATGATTATTGCTTGTATTGTATTCATAATAGTGTATTAAAAAACAGATCCCGAGCGCAGGCGTCGGGATCTGTTTAAATTTTATTTTAATTATGCTTTTTTAAATAGGGCATAAATTTCAACCAAAAAGCCAATGATCATAACGATTGGCGCTAAGGTAATGCGTCTAAAGCTATACACTTCACTTGCATTAAATACATTAGGGTCAGCGCTTTTTCCACCTGTCATTAATAGCATTCCTGCTGTAATTAACAAGGCACCTACTAACATCCAAATATAATTTGACTTGCCAAAAATGTCTAATGATTTTTTTGTTTCTTTCTGTGTCATACAATTTTATTTTGTGCTATTGTCGTTTCCGCTGGATATACTCGTTTTGGTTGGACTTAATTTCTGAATTATAAATTTAATGAATTCGTTAATATAGATCGTCTAATTTCATTTTTAAATATTTCAATACACTACGGTAAGTGCTGAAAACGGATATGCCCACACCCATAATAATGATGCCGCCAAAGAGTAATAAATCATTCCCAGCCCCTTGGATGGTTCTAATTTGTGGGAATTGACTACCCGCCCATTGGATTAAACCAAATAGTAAAATAATGGAAATAAAGGCACTGGTTAATCCATTGATCAATGCACGAATTACTAATGGTTTTGAAATAAAGCTTCTAGTCGCACCCACCATTTGCATGGTTTTAATTAAAAAACGATTACTAAACATAGCTAAGCGAATAGTATTGTCGATGCTGATAATTACGATGATGCATAGTATAATGGACATCACTATAAAAATCAACCCAATTTTAGTAGCCCTTTCATTCAGGTTGGTGACTAAGCTTTTTGGATATTGAATATCTGCCACTTCGTTTTTGAATGTATTTTCAATAGTTGTGCTAATGTTGGCTAAACTATCCGGATTCACATAATCTGCTTTGGCAAAAAAGTCGACACTTTCAGGAAGCGGGTTTACATCTAATATTTTAGCCCATTCTTCATTGTTTTCTTTATTCCAGATGTCCTTGGCCTTTTCCTTATTTACGTATTCTACGTTTTTAGCATAGGGTTGGCTGGCAATATATTGCTGTACTTTTCCTATTGCATTTTTGTCAGAGGTTCTTAAATAAACGCTAATACGGATATCTTCTTTAAAATTGTCCCCAATGGAATGTAGGTTCAAAAATAGCCATCCCATGATGCCCATAATAAACAAAACAATCGCCACCCCAATGACACTATAAATGTAGTTGGGCTTGCTGCGTTTTAAAGAGGAAGATCCGGTAACTGCCATAGCATAAAATTTTACTTGTTCACTTTGCAAATGTAGGGTTTTGAACGCTAATGGCTTACATTTGCAGAGGATGAATTATCCCATTTTTAAGGCCAAAATGTGTATTTTTCTGATTTTGGTTAAAGAATTGTTATGATTCAACCATTTAAAATGAAATGCAATTAGATGGAGTATCAATTTAGGGCCATTGAAAAGAAATGGCAAACTATATGGCAGGAGAAAAAAGCATACCAGGTTAGCAATGAATCAAGCAAACCCAAGTGTTATGTGTTGGATATGTTCCCTTATCCTAGTGGTGCGGGCTTGCATGTAGGACATCCTTTGGGTTATATAGCTTCGGATATCTATAGCCGTTTTAAAAGATTAAAAGGGTTTAATGTTTTGCATCCTATGGGTTATGATGCTTTTGGTTTACCTGCGGAACAATATGCCATTGAAAATGGCGTGCATCCTGCAATCTGTACCCATGATAATATTAATAATTTTAGAAAGCAATTAGACAATATTGGATTTTGTTACGATTGGGATAGAGAAGTGCGCACCTGTGATGCAACTTATTACAAATGGACACAATGGATATTTTTACAACTTTTTAATAGTTATTTTGATCGCGCCCAGCAAAAGGCAACACCTATTCAAAATTTGGTGTCGGCATTTGATAAGGAAGGAAATAAAAATCATCCCTGTCCAGTAGATGAGGTGAAAACATTCACGGCAGAAACTTGGAAATCCTATACCGAAAAACAACAGCAAGCTATTTTAATGCATTACCGTTTGGCATTTTGTGGTATTGGGGAAGTGAATTGGTGTGCAGCATTGGGAACCGTACTAGAGAATGACGAAGTAATTAATGGATTAAGTGAAAGAGGCGGTCATCCGGTGGAAAAGAAAAAATTAAGACAATGGTATTTGC
>CAJBLA010000092.1 GCA_903953815.1 uncultured Bacteroidota bacterium
ATTTTATTTAACACCACAATCCTTCCAACTACGCGTAGCTGCAGATTGCGAAACTGCATCACAAACTTTTTGCGTATCCAACGCTTCTTTAAAAGTAGGAGAACATGATTCACCTGTTTCAATGCTTCTTAAAAAATCAGCGGCTTGATGTACAAAAGAATGTTCGTATCCAATACTTAATCCTGGCACCCACCACTTGTCCATATAAGGATGATCGCCGTCGGTGATATGTATGGTTCTCCAGCCTTTTAATTTAGATTCATCGGTGTTATCATAAAACTCTAATCTATTTAAGTCATGTAAATCCCAACGAATAGATGCATTCGCGCCATTAATTTCAAAAGTATATAATGCTTTATGTCCGCGTGCATATCTGGTAGATTCAAACAAACCCAATGAACCATTATTAAAATGACACAAGAAAGAACAAGCATCGTCAATTTTTACATCTTCTACTTTTCCCGTTAATTGATGCATACGTTGCTTAACAAAAGTTTCGGTCATTGCAGAAACATCTTTAATGCCGCCATTCAACCACATCGCTGTATCAATACAGTGTGAAAGTAAATCACCCAACACACCCGAGCCTGCTACGGCTGCGTCCATGCGCCACAATCCTTCACCACCTTGCGGTAGCGCTTCGTTGATAGTCCAGTCCTGTAAAAAGTTTGCACGGTAATGATATATTTTTCCCAGCTTACCTGAGTCAATAATTTGTTTTGCTAAAGTAACTGCTGGCAAACGACGATAGTTATACCAAACGGTATTTTTAACACCAGCTTTTTCAATGGCATCTACCATTAATTGTGATTCTGCTAAATCGCGCGCTAATGGTTTTTCACATAAGATCATTTTTCCTGCAGCTGCTGCTGCGATTGCAATTTCAGCATGTGTATCATTGGGTGTACAAATATCTACTGCATCAATATCCGCGCGGGCAATAATTTTTCTCCAATCAGTTTCAAAACTTTCATAGCCCCATTGTTCTGCAAATGCTTTTGCTTTTGTTTCATTACGAAAACAAACTGCTTTTAAAACGGGCGTGTATGCAAGATCAGGAAAAAAGTTAGGCACACGACGATAACCGTTTGAGTGTGTGCGTCCCATAAATCCGCCGCCGATTAATCCAATATTTAATGTTTTTTTAGTTGCCATATTTTTAAGAATTAAAATAGTGTGTTGTAAAAATTATTCTGCTTCATACCAACCGTGTTGGTCGCGCACTTTAATCATTGATGCTAATATATCATTCCATGTTTGTTGTTTGGTCATTACTTCATTCGGGAACATACAACCATCCCAACAAATATGTTTAAACGCTTTTGTTAATGCACCATCCTCGTTGCGTAACCAAAATCCTGCATGCTTTGCAATATCTAATTTACCATTTGGATCAAGGGCTTGACAGTGACGACCTGTTTTATCGTGCGCACCAGTACCATGAACGGTTCCGTCGTTTTGTGCAACATGAAAATCAAGTGTCCAAGGGCGTAACGCTGCCGTTAATTTTTTTAATCCAGCATCTAATGTTGCTTGATCATTCCAATCAAAATTTTCTGGTAAGATGCGATCCTGTGGACTATTGTATCCTAATAAATATAAAAGTGTGTGCGCCATATCCGCTTGAAATCCAATATTTGGACGATCTACTGATTCTAAAGTTTCAATCATTGCGGTCCAGCTATGCATGCCACCCCAACAAATTTCTCCTTCTGCTGCTAATTTTTCTCCAAAGTCTGCGGCCACATCACAGGCTTCTCTAAACGTAGCTGCAATTAATTTTGTGTTGTTCACTGGATCAGCACTCCAGGCCTCTGGCTTGCTCGCTGAATCAATTCTTATAATACCACTTGGCCTTACGCCATACTCTTTTAATTTTTGACCAAAACGACATGATCTTTTTACCATGTCCACAAAAACTGCACGATCTTCTTTGGATCCCATCGCTGGTCCGCCCCAGATAGGCGCTACTAAGCTTCCTACATTTAAATTTAATTTGGAAACTTTTTCTGCAAATCTTTTAATACCATCATCTGATTCATCAATATTAAAATGTGGTTCAAAAAGTCCAAGGTCAATTCCATCAAATTTTACGCCGTCAACTTCAGCGTTCACTGTTAAGTCCAATAGTGTATCTAAACTAATGGGTGGTTCAGAATCTGGGCCCTTGCCTACAATACCCGGCCATGTTGCGTTGTGTAATTTTGGATAATTGTTTTTCATATGGTTTCGTTTAAATGTTTTTTAATAAATGCTAATCCGTTTTCAGCAATATCCCAAGGAGATGAATATTCACGCCATACATTAATGGCATTCGCAAAGTCTGGATCATTGCGCGAAAAAGCTTCAATGGTAAACCAGCCTTTATATTGAATGGATTTTAATGTTGAAAAAATATCTTCCCATTGTACATGACCATCACCTGGTGTACCCCGATCGTTTTCGCTAATATGTACATGTGATAAAACTGGGCCAATGGTTTGTAAGGCTACGCCATTTTTTTTCTCTTCAATATTTGCGTGATGCGTATCATACATGGCTTGCACGTTTGGATGATCCGATAATGCAACTAATGTTTTTAATTGATCCATCGTATTACATAAATAACACTCGAAACGGTTAAGTGCTTCTACCGCTAATGTAATACCCGCTTGCTTTGCGTGTTCACCAGCTGCGTGCAACACCTCAGCACATAATGCATATTCTATTTGTTGGGGAGGTTGTTTGGTAAAAACGCCGTGCGCTGAATGAAAAGGACCACATAATATTTTTGCGTTCATGTCATGCGCGCGGTCAATACCCCATTTGATTCTGTCCAATGCTTTCGCGCGCACAGCGGGTGATGGGTCCACTGGATTCTCATCCTTACCTACCACAAAAACGCTCACGGTTTCAAGTCCAATATTTTTTGCATAGGCACCAAGGCGACTATATGCTTTTTCGTCAGGCGATCCCACCAAACACTCAACACCATCGTATCCAATTTTTTTTAATCGATCAAGAATTGGAAACAAATCGTCTGAAACAGAAGCAGACCATGCAAGTGTATTAAAACCAATTTTATTCATGCTATACTTTTATTTTATGGTAGAAGATACAATACCACGATACGGAACATTAATATTTATTTTTCCAGCCCAATTTTTAGGAATCTTTTTTCCGGCAATCCAATGCATTGCATTAATCACCAAATGTTGGAATGGCTCTTGATCAAAATCTTCAGGATGTCCCATCGTAGTAAAGAAAAATTTTGCGCCATAACTGTTAGTACCCGTCCAGGTTACTGGATTATCGTATGCCTTTTTATCAGCAGGGTTGATGGAGTGTCCATTCATTAATAATACAGATCCCTTAACAGGGTAACTTGGTAATACTTGATACAACCATGATCTTACATGAAAGTTGTCACCAACGCCCGTTAATAATTCATTGTTGGCTTCGCTCTTAATAATATTTACATCGGTAGATGATTCGTGTCCATAGTGTGTATGTTTTGCAACACCGCCCCAGCCTGGAGGTGAATTAAATGCAATTTCACCAAATGCGTTCCACTTTTGTAATGGATGACCTTTAGGATAATTAAAAGCGTGTGTGGTGGTTCTAAATCCAACCAGTGGCTTTCCTGTTTTTAAATAATCTTCAATATGTTGCATTTGATCTGCTGGAAGCCTGCGCCAACGAAGAAAAAAAACTGCAACGTCTGCTTCCTTCAATGCCTCCAATCCTGGAATATTTTCTTCGGCATTTTGATCAGGGAATGACTTTAATATTTTTGTTCTGAAACCATAATTTTTTTCAAGCTCTGCTGCAATGATGGGTAGGGTTGACTCTCCGCCATATTCATGATCGCCAGCAACAAATACCACCAATGGTTTTTTATTTGTTTTAATTTTTGAAGATTGACTATAACCTACCATAGTCAATAATATAAAAAGCAAACAAAAGATACCCTGTTTTAATACGTAAAGTTTTTTCATATAAAAATTTTAATCCTAGTTTAAAAAATGGTCGCCTATTATTGTTCCATTGGGTGTAATAATAATAGTTCATCGGGTGAATAAAATCCAACCTTATTTTTTATTTCTTCACGCACTCTTTTTACTGTTTTTTCGTCCACTGCCGACGCTTTGTTTCCAAATGAATTTCTAATATAGGTAAGCACTGCTGCTACTTCTTTATCATTTAATAATCCACCATAAGGTGTCATGGGTACCTGCCCTGGATATTTTTTTCCATTGACAACAATTGGACCATAAATTCCTTTCAAAACAATTTTTATTAAACGATCCTCATTTCCTAAAACCCATTTTGATTCGGTTAGTGGCGGAAAACCAGATGCGGCTAAGCCTTTACCATTCGGTTGGTGGCAGGTATTACAAAAACCATCTCGTAAATAAATTTCTTTTCCTGTTTGGATTAGGGTGGCGCTTACTTCCCCCGCAACATCTTTTATAGCTGCTGTTTTTTTAACCACAACATTGTGCCCTTCCAAGTGCGCTACTGCTGTTTTGTGTGCTTTAACCATCCAGCTATCTAATGGTTTTTTTGCAGCTTCTGTTTCAATGGCTAACCCTTTTTCTTTGGGCAACCAAGATGCTGCTACTATCGCCTCTAATCTTACGCGGCTATTTTCATCTTTTGCTGCATTCAATAATAAGTTGGCTTGGTCCGGCAATTGTTTTTCATTGAAGCGTACTACCTCTACCGCAGCGGCTCTTACGCGATAATCCTTTGCATTTAATAATTGACGAAGCAAATCTTGATCCACTTTGTTTTGACCCCAGCTCACCCATAAAGCTTCCATTAAAAACTTTTCATAGGTGGGTGCAGTTTTATCTAGTTTTGCTACCCATGTTTTTAGTTTTGGCAACACTTCGCTTGCAGGATGTGCGCGTAATTCACGACGTGTTCTGTATCTTGTACGATATTCAGGAAGCGTTAAATTATTTAATAACTCATCCACGCTTGCACCCGCCACTTTTGCTGGTACAACTAGTGGACGCGAAGGATAGGTAATACGATAGATGCGTCCGTGCACGTGATCTCTTAGTGGATCGCGGGCATTATGTTGCATGTGGCCAATTAAAACATTGTGCCAGTCTGCAATATATAAAGAACCATCGGGCGCAAATTCTAAATCTACCGGGCGGAAATTAAAGTCAGAAGAAGTCATGATATCATGACGAAGTTTGCTTTTATATCCAGTGCCATCATCAAACATTTGATGTTGTTTGGTTCCTAAAAAACCAATCGTGTTATTAATTAATAAATCGCCTTGTACATTGTCAGGAAAATGTCGACTAGAAACAAATTCTATTCCTGATGTAGGGCGCACCATTTGGCTTTCCTCAATAATGTTGGCAGCCTTTGGTGTTGCTTCTGCATATCTTGATTTAACAGTGCCCGGCATCATCCAAGTAACTTCTGGTCCTGATGTTTCTGCATAAAAAACTTGGACCCACTCATCAAAAGCAATACCCCAAGGATTTGGAATTGAAAGCTGTGCAATGCGATCTAGTTTTTTATTATTAGGATCGTATCTAAAAAATCCGCCGTTGGTACCACGAACCGGACCATAAGAGGTTTCAATATCATTCAATAAAAAAACACCCTCGCCCATATAA
>CAJBLA010000093.1 GCA_903953815.1 uncultured Bacteroidota bacterium
CCATTTCCCCATAATCTTGCATATAAGGGCTGATCGCGAGATGCATTTTTTGAAACCAATACGATGAATGCAGGTAAATTTTTATTTTCAGATCCCAATCCATAACTCATCCAAGATCCAATAGATGGACGACCCGGAAGCTGATGTCCAGTTTGAAAAAAGGTGAGTGCTGGATCATGATTAATTTGTTCTGTATACATGGATTTAATAATACACAATTCGTCTACCACCTGCGCGGTGTAAGGTAATAAATCGCTTACCCAGGTATTGCTTTTTCCATGCTGTTTAAAATTTGCAAAGGAAGATGCAATAGGAAGTAAAGCTTGACTGGCACTCATTCCTGTTAAGCGTTGCCCATTACGAACAGAATCGGGTAAACCCTGTCCTTGCATTTTTATTAATCCAGGTTTGTAATCAAATGTTTCAAATTGTGAAGGGCCACCACTCATAAATAAATAGACTACGCGTTTTGCTTTTGGCGCGATAGTGGGTAATGCATCTAATATTTGTTGTTCAAATGTTTTTGTTGAAATACTACTACTTAATAAAGTACCTAACGCCATCGCGCCCATACCGCCTGCGGTACTTTTCAAAAAATTTCGACGTTCAATTTTTTTATTGATTGCCTCAAATTCTTGCGTATATATGTTAAAATCATTTTTCCTACCCATAATCTTATCTTTTAGTAATAGTTGCATCAGAATTTAATATGGTGCTTGCAACTACGCTATTCGCAGCTACCCAATAAGGATCTAATGTTGTATTAATTTTATATAAACCTGTATTTAACCATCCTTTTATTTTATTGGGGTTGGCTTTAAACTTATTGTATTCCGCTTGTTGCATTGCACTTAATAATGCGATTTGTTTTGAAGAAGGTGTAATACCAGTAAGTTGTCGGTAAGCCAAACCAATAGCTGCTGTGGTATTTTGTTGTTTGGTGATACTTTCCCCAATCACTTTCGCCGCTTCAATAAAAGTAGGATCATTTAAAGTAACCAATGCTTGTAATGGCGTATTGGTGGATTGTCTGCGTACTACACAGGAAGCCCTAGAAGGACCATCAAAATTAGCAAGGGTTGGATTGGGAACCGTTCTTTTTAAAATAATATAAAGGCTTCTTCTATATACCTGATCAGTACTGTCCTGATTATATTTGGTCCCATTGATTTCCCACAATCCTTCTGGTTGATAGGGATATACGCTTTTGCCCCCCAACTTTTTATTTAATAAACCACTCGCAACTAAAGCATTGTCTCGAATCATTTCAGCGGATAAGCGAATAGAGGGGCCCCTTGCTAATAATTTATTTTCTGGATCTTTTTCCATAAGCATGCCACTTGCTTTTGAATCCTGCTGATAAGTTGCAGACATTACAATCAACTTGTTTATTTTTTTAATATCCCAGTTGTTATCTCGCAATTCAATCGCCAACCAATCTAATAAATTTAAATGACTAGGCATTTCACCCTGATTACCAAAATCCTCTGCTGTTTTAACCAAACCTTTACCAAAAAAGTTTTGCCATAAATGATTGATAGCAACCCGCGCTGTTAGCGGATTACGCGCATCCGTTAACCATTGTGCTAAGCCATATCTGTTTTTTGGAAGTTGACTAGAGAAGGGTAATATTTTTTCTGGTGTATTTGGAAATACTTGTTTTGTTGGCGCATCATATTGTCCCCTGTTTAATAAAAAAGTTTTTTTAGGCTGCGGCATTTCTTGCATTACCATTAATTCTTTTATATGCTCGGTTGAATCTGCTAATAATTTTCTTTGTGTTTGAAGTGCAATGCTTGCGTTTTTAATAGCTACATTCACTACTGAATTATAATATTCTTTTAAAACGGAAATATCCTCGTTGGTTAATTCGGTGCTGGTTTTTTTTGTAATTAAATCCCAATTCGCTTTTTTTGCCAATACTTTTATTTCAAAAGGAGTTAAAGCTCGGTTATATACAGATACATCATCTAGCTTTCCGCCCTTAACACCAAACCCACGATACCAAGCACCAATTTGTAATCCCGGTTCGTCTTTTGAAAAAAATACAATGTCTTTATATAATTGATCAATCTGTGTTTCCATTTTTAATGGAGCGCCATCAATAAACAAATTCAAACCCTTTGCGGTAGAAGATCCATCATAGGTCATAGTGAGTTGTATCCATTGATTACGCGGAACATCAGTCAAGGACAACTTAGTAATGGCATTGGATGGCGCCGTATGTGCCATTGTCATTTCAAGTCGATTATTTTTTAAATAAA
>CAJBLA010000094.1 GCA_903953815.1 uncultured Bacteroidota bacterium
CAGTAGGTTCTGGAATTGAAGTGTACAAGTTTGACATGAATATTCCAGTTAAACTTTCAAAAGTTTATTTAGGTTATGCAACTACTGCAACTCAGTTTGCTGCAAGCACAGTTCTTTCACTACGAGGTTCTAATGATGGTCTGAATTGGACAAATTTGTCAGGATCAAGTGGAACTCCTGGCGTTACTTATGATGCAACTATTGATGCTAATTCTGCAACAGAAACTTCAACAATTTCTCCTTACCCCAATACTACACTTTATTCTAAAAATGCGAATGTATTTTCGGTCACACAAAATGCAGCTAAATATCAATATTATGACATTTACTGGGTGAGCGGAGGTGCTATAAGCGTAAATGGTTATGCTAATGAAGTTTATTTTGATGTAGCATCTGATTATAATGCAAGCGCACATCCTAAGGTGACTTGTACAAATGATACTGATGGAGATGGTATTTTAAATCATCAGGATTTAGATTCGGATGGAGATAATTGTCCGGATACAAAAGAAGCTGGGATTACAGCAACTTTAACTTCAGCGTTGGTTACTAATTTAGCAGGTGCAACAATTGCATCAGGCACATCTACTTCAACAATTCAAAATGCAATAATTGCTGGAACAGGAACATCAACATTTGGTAATAATGGATTTGTAAATACATTAGAAACATTAAGTGAAAGTGGAATCTATAATGGAACATATAATTATACATATGCCAATAGTAAAGGTATAAGTACTTGCTTGGATACAGATGGAGACGGAGTTTCTGATGTAAATGATTTAGATGATGACAATGATGGAATTTTAGATATCGTAGAATGTCCTGTTCCTGGAGTGACTCCTTTATTATCAAGATTTGATATTGCTTCAGGAGCAAGTAAGACAGTTAATTTAGCAGGGTTTCCAGAAGAGTTATGGGTTGATGTTTGGACCATTGACAACAATTTTAATTTAACTGTAAATGGAGTTAATATTACCAACGTAAGTGAGTTGAATTTTCATCCAACGGGAGGCAATAACATGTATTCAGTTCCATTTACAGATGTGGTAAGGTCTGATGGTTCTGCCATTTATCCATCAGGATCTATTTGGAGTTTTCCTACAGGAGCTCAGTTTCCATTAATTCGCGTTGTCATAAAAAAAGATGGCAGTTCTAAAATATATGGTTATGATTTTGTAAATGGTACAGGGAATTATAAAGAATTGGTATTAGTAAATGCAGCTTATCAAAAAGTGCCAATTAACTTAACTGGAACAAATAAAATTATTTTGGGTCAGGACAATACTTGGGCGCCATCAAATTTAAATGCCGAATTTAATACTTACTCAAGTGCAGGTACTTGTGATACAGATGGAGATGGCACTCCCAATCAATTAGATTTAGATAGCGACAATGATGGATGTAGTGATGCCTTAGAAACAAAAACCACTACCAATATAGCTACTAATTTCAATTTTGATAATACAAATAATTTTGGAACAAATGGTTTTGTAAACAGTTTAGAAAAGGTAGCTGATAATGGTGTATACAATGGCTATTATACTTACGACTTAGCCATTAGTGCTTCTGTGAAAGCTTGTACTGATTCTGATGGAGATGGGATTTCAGATGTATTTGATTTAGATGATGATAACGATGGTATTTTAGATGCAATTGAATCGCCAACTTGTTATTATTCTTTAAAAGAATTGTCCATTCCGGCTAGTGTTAGCTCCGATTTTCTGCCCTATAATACTACTGCTACATACGCATTAACCAATGCTATTGATGGTTCAATTGCTACATTTTCAGCTTTTAATGCTGGGCAATATTTTGCCAATAAAGAAATAATTAAATTAACAGCTAATGGATATATATCAATTGCTAGTTTGACTTTGGATTTAGATTTTAGAGAAATTTCAAAGGATGCTGCAAGTACCTTTTTGTTCCAAGGTTCAGCGGATAATGTAATTTGGGAAAATCTGTCACCATCACCAATAGCTTCTTCTAGTTATGTGGCACCTCTCGTATTAACGAATAGTTTACAGCCTACTAAACAATACAAGTATTTTAGATTGTATGGGGTAGCAGGTACTTCAAATTATGGTGGTATAGCCGA
>CAJBLA010000095.1 GCA_903953815.1 uncultured Bacteroidota bacterium
TCAAATAATACCTGACATACTTCAGCATGTCCGGTGGTTTTATCACAAACCTGCTCATAGGTAGGGTTGTCAACAAAGCCACCACTATAGCCACTGGTTACTTTAACTACTCCTTTTAAACGTTGAAAAAAGGCTTCGGTACACCAAAAGCAGCCTGATCCAAGTGTAATGGTTTCAATATTTGTCATATTTATCTTATTCGGTTTACTGTTTGTATTATTTTGGGCACATGCGCTAAAGCATATAAATAGGTATAATAAAATACTTGTTTTTTTAAGGTCTTGCATAAACTTGTTTTTTATAAATATAATACAAATAATATACCCAAATTGTTTAAAGCAGGTTAATGTTTATTTAAGTAAATTTGCTCGCTCATACGCCCATGAAAGTATATCCAGAAAATGCATTATCTCAGTTAGAATTTGATAAAATAATTAACATTTTATTAAACTATTGTCAAACAACAATAGGTAAGGAATTAGTGAATGATATCCGTATTCATACTCATCTAAAGTATATTCAAACGGCCTTACGGCAAACACAGGAATTTAAATATATCAGATCGGCGGGTCAGTATTTTCCCACTGATTTTGTGATAGACATTCGAAGGGATTTGAAATTATTAGGTATCCCTGGCGCACAATTGGTTGGAGAGCAGTGGCTATTGGTAAGAAAGTTAGCGGATCATACTTCACAAGTATTTAAATGGTTTGATGCAGAACGACAATCAGCTTATGGGGCTTTGTATGAAATAGTAGCAGATACTTATTATGAAAAGTGCATTATTGAAATGATTGATGTTGTGGTGGATGAACGAGGTTCAGTGAAGGACAATGCATCGGAAGATTTGGCCAAGATAAGGATGCAGTTGTATAAAAAAAGACAGGAGCTCCGCCGCATTTTTGAAAAGGTAGTGAGTAAGTTAGCCAAGTCAGGTTACACTGCTGACATTGATGAAAGCTTTAGTAATGGAAGAAGGGTAGTTGCCGTTTTTTCGGAATACAAACGACAAGTAAAAGGTTTTTTACACGGGGAAAGTGATAGTCGTAAAACGGCTTTTATTGAACCAGAGGAAACCATTGAATTAAATAATGAATTATATAGTTTAGAACAAGAAGAATTGAAGGAGGTGCAGCGTGTATTAAGACAACTTACCGCACAGTTGTCGCCTTTTTCAAGTTTATTAATGAAGTATTTACAAATCATTGGGCAATTTGATTTTGTAAAAGCAAAAGCTTTGTTGGCAATTGACATGAATGCGCAATTGCCCATGGTTAATAACTTGGCTACTTCGCATTTGATAGATGCTTATCATCCTTTGTTGTACATGTATAATAAGTCATCAGGTAAAAAAACAATTCCTGTTAATATTCAATTGGACGATAATACGCGGATACTTATTATTAGTGGGCCTAATGCGGGCGGTAAAACCGTATCAATGAAAACATTGGGACTCAATCAGGTGATGTTGCAGAGTGGCTTATTGATTCCGGTGCATCCAGATTCTCAGATGGGTATTTACAAACAATTATTTATACAATTAGGGGATACGCAAAATTTGGCATTTGAATTAAGTACGTATTCAAGTCATTTGATTCACATGAAACATTTTATTGAAAATGCGAATGGAAAAACCTTATTTTTTATTGATGAATTAGGAAGTGGTAGTGATCCACATTTAGGTGGCGCTTTTGCGGAAGTAATATTGGAAGAATTATCACATCGACATGCCCAAGGTATTGTGACTACACATTATTTGAACTTAAAAGTAATGGCGAATCATAATAAAGGTATTGTAAATGGTGCGATGCAATTTGATGAAGTTAAGTTGGAACCATTGTATCAATTGGTCATTGGAAAACCAGGAAGTTCATACACATTTGCTATTGCAGAAAGAATTGGCTTACCTAAAAATTTAATAAATCGTGCGAGGAAGTTGGTGGATAGTCATCACTTTGAATTAGATAAATTATTAAATAGTACGGAACAGGATTTACAATTAATTCAAAAAGAACGTCGTGACTTAATTAAGAAATTAAAAGAGGTGGATATTTTACAAGCGGAACTAAGTAAAACATTGAATAAGGAAAAGCATTTACAACAAATCAACTTATTAAAGGAGCAGAATAGGGTAGCGGAGGATAAGTTTACCTATTTAAAGGAGATGGAGCGAAAACTAAAGCAAATAGCGTTGGATTGGAAAAAGGCAGAAAAGAAAGAAGAGGTAGTTAAAAATTTATATAATTTATTGTTTAAGAAAAATGATAAGATAATCATTAATAAATTGGCCAAGAAGGTAGATAAGAATTACAAGGAACTTTCAAAACCCATTGTAGTGGGTGCTACAGTGAAGATGAAAAACAATTACCAAGTGGGCGAGGTGCTTGATATTAAGGGGAAAAGGGCCATTGTGAAAATCGGGCAACTACCCATGAATATTGATTTGGTTGACTTGGTGGTCGTGGAGAAGATAGTAACACCTAATTAAATGAATTTAAGTACTGATTATTATATATTATAA